>JBDNDR010000004.1:0-21174 GCA_046718995.1 Fimbriimonadales bacterium | reverse complement strand
GAACGGTCGGTTTGCCTCTTGGGAGGAGGTCAATCAGAACTTCTATGAGTATCGCGACTTTCCCGAAGATATCTAACATGGGTGACCCATCTGAGGCTCCAGAGGATTAGCCTGCTTCGGGGCGGTACGGTGCTGGCAACACACTGTTGGCAGAAGGCTCTGAGAGTGACTGGGTATACTACGGCTACGGTGGCGCGATGTACCGCGTGAACGAGACCTACCAGCACTGGAATCCGCGAGGGGATTTGGTAGCACAGTCCAGTCCTGAGCAGAGATACCCCGTTTTAGAAATGGATCAGGTGTTTGACCTGTGGTGTCAGAGGTGAATATATGAGAGGGACATTTTTTCCCACGAGTGGCGATAGCTCCGACTGGTGTTTGACTTTGACGATAGGTGGAGTTTTTTTGCTAATTCTACTCATAGTTGGCTTGAAGTATGGTCGACCCGATTGGTGATTCACGCGACTCACTGTATCTTAATCTTAGCGATGGGGCAAGTCGGAGAGGTGGATGAACCCTCAAACCCCATCGCTAAGCGCCTTCGCAATCTTGCCCGCCAGCCGAGCGTTTGCCTCCAGCAGGGCTAAGTTCACCGCGAGTGTCCGTCCCTCACTGAGTGTGCTTAAGCGCTCCAACAGCCACGGCGTCACTGCCGAACCCCGCACGCCCGCTTGCTCACACTCTTGCAAAGCTCGTCGGAGCATCGCGTCCATCTCATCGGGTGGAATCGCCTCATTGGCAGGGGGCGGCTGAACCACCAACATCGCACGCCCCAACGGCTGATGTGCCTCCCAAAGCTCCACAACCGCCTCCACCGTACCGACCTGCACATCCACACGCAAGCCGGTACGGGGCGTGTAGAATCCTGGGAGCTCGTCCGTGCCAAACCCGATGACTGGAATGCCCCAGGTCTCCAGCCACTCGCGGGTATTGGGTAGGTCAAGAATCACTTTTGCCCCAGAACAGACCACCAGCACAGGTGTTTGCGCCAGTGTGGGTAGGTCGGCGCTCACATCGTTCAACTCACCCCGATGCACACCCCCTATCCCACCTGTGGCTACCACTACGATTCCCGCCCTGTGAGCGAGCCAAGCCGTTGCCGAGACGGTAGTGCCGCCGGTCATCTTCATCGCGCTGGCGATGCCCATGTTATGCAGGGCGATTTTGGCAGGTGCTGGATACTCTGCCAACCAATCCAGTTCCGCCTCGCTTAGACCGATGATGGCACGCCCGTCGATGTAGCCTATGACCGCTGGCTCTGCTCCCTCCGAACGCACCGCCTCGCTCATTTGGGTCGCACAGAGCCGATTATGAGGCTTGGGTAACCCGTGGGTCACGACCGCCGTCTCTAACGCCACACGCGCCGAAAAAGGAATCTGTACCTTCACCCCACGAATCTTACCTGAGGGGCAGGAAAATCGGCGCAGGTGGGGTACAATCAAGGTGCGGAGGAATAATGATGATTCGTGTAGCGATAGGGTTTCTGATGCTGTTCGCGGTGGCATGGGCACAAGCGCCGTTCACCATCGTGCGCCCCGTAGATGGGTCTCGCGTGCGTGAAGTGGTTCAAATTCGGTTCCCCATCCGCAGTGTGCCTGCAGGCGGGTTCATCGGGGTCTCGATTAACGGCAAGTTCGTTGAAGCGGTTGCCCCCGCATCACTGGACACCGACCGCGAGCGCGGACACTATGTTTATAAGTGGGACACCAAGAAGCTCAATGTGCCCGACGGCGAGCATACGATTGAGTTGACCCTTTACAGCGGTGCCGAAGCAGGCTCGCGTATCTTAGCCCGCACTGCCGTACGCGTGACCGTGGAGAACACCATCCCTGCCCCCGCTAACGGGATTGCTCTACGCTACCGCTGGACACCCGGCAGAACAGTCCGCTACGATGTCAATTTTGAGCAGAAAGAGACCAACGAAGTTCAGTACAGCGGGATTGCCCCTGAGGAGACTCTGTTAGCGGATGCAAAGTTCAAAGGCGACCTCACTATTATGGACTTTGCCCAGAACAAAGCGCTCATTTCTTGGACGGTGGTGCCCCCTGCCTTCCAAACGCTCGGTGGACAGCTATCGGTCATTCAAGGCGACAACATGGCACCCGTCTATCAAGAGGTTGACACAACGGGACGGATTGGCTATCAGGTCTCGCGCTTGGGTGAGTCCCAGCAATACGAGTTGTTCTATGTCTGGACAGGGAACTTGCCCGCCTTCCCGACCCGACGCCTAAAACCCGGAGACACATGGAGCGATACGATTCGGCTAACAAACCCGCTTCGCTCAGGGGAGATTGAAACCGTTTCGGGCGAGGCAATCCCCGCAACTGCACGCTTTGAACGCTTGGAGTGGGAGCAGGGCTACAAGTGCGCCAAAATCGTGTACGAAATCGAGGTCACCCTCAACCGCACGATAGAACTCGGCGCTATCACCTTAGAGAAGCCCAAAATCAAGGTCAAACAAACCGTCTACTTTGCCTATGACATCGGGCAGGTGGTGCGCCAGACCCTTACCATCCAGACCGAGACCACCCAGCGTCAGCAGATGGCTGGCAGTGGGATGAGCGGGTTCGGTGGTCCACCCGGCTTCGGTGGGCGCGGTGGCTTCGGAATGGGTGAGGATGAAGGCGAACTGCGCAGTGGCGGTGGACGCGGCGGCACACGCGGACCTCGGGGCGGTGGACCCGTCGGGTTTGGAGGAGGACCTGGCGGTGGCGCACCCCCAGGCGTCGGAGCCCCCGGAGGCGCACGTGGCGGCGGTCAGTTCGGGGGTGGCGGCACAACCTCCCAAGCGACCATCCAGCGCCTCATCACCAACATAGACATGCGCCTCAGTCGGATACTCTGAAACTTTTATGACCAGCCCAGCAGGATTGGAACCACCCAACACGCAGTACGGTGCCGATGAGCCGAAGGCGACCTTTATGGAGCATTTGGAAGAGCTGCGCAAGCGCATCTTCCGAGGGCTTATCTACATTATGCTGGGCTGGGTGGTTGGGTTCGCCATTCAACCCTATGTTTACCACTTCTTGGCGAACCCTATCCTCCGCACCATGCCTGAAGGCGCACGCTTTGTGTTCACCCACGCCACCGAGCCGTTCTTTCTAAAGTTCAAACTGTCGCTGATTATCGGGCTAATCTTGACCGTGCCCCTGCTGATGCGTGAGGTCTGGGGGTTCATCGCGCCGGGATTGACCCGTCAGGAGCGGCGTGCGCTCCTGCTGATTGCGCCCTTCAGCACCCTGCTCTTCTTTACGGGCGTGACTTTGGGCTACTACATCCTGCCTCAGGCATTTGGCTTCTTCCTCAGCTACCTCAACGATTATCCCGATGCCCAACTGTTCCAGAACCCTGCCCAGTACATCATGTTCGTGGTGAAGATGATGTTCGCCTTCGGGTTGGGGTTCCAGATGCCGGTGGTGCTGATGTTCCTCGCGCAGGTCGGTCTCGCAACCCCTGAGAGCATGTGGCGCTACTGGCGTCATGCGATTGTTGGAATCGGCTTGCTCGCTGCTCTGCTGACCCCGTCGGGCGATGCGTTCTCTATGATGGCAATCGGCATCCCGATGGTGTTTCTCTACTTCGTGAGCATCGCCCTCGTGGCACGAATCACCAAAAAACGACGCAAACAGCAAGCGCTACGGATTGAACAAAGCGAACCATAAAGGAGCGAATACTGATGGGAACTGCCTATACACCCGGATTGACCGTTAGTGCGAACACGGTAATACTCAAGACACGCCGTCTCCCCATCAAGGGCGAGGTACTGGTTCAGGAAGGCGAGACCGTCCAGCCCGATACCGTCGTGGCACGCGCCCTGTTGCCCGGTATCCTTCAAACGGTGCGCGTCGCCCAGCAGTTGGGGATTGAACCAAAACAAATCCATTCGGTGCTAAAGGTCAAGGAAGGCGATTCCGTTGAGAAAGACCAAGTGATTGCTGAAACGAAGGGATTCCTGGGGCTGTTTCGCGGCGTCGCTAAGTCTACCACCAAAGGCACCGTTGAGCTGATTTCGGAAGTGACGGGGCATGTGGGCATTCGCGAACTGCCTACGGTCATCGATGTGAATGCCTATGTGCAAGGTAAGGTAGTGCGCGTGCTACCCGGCGAAGGCGCAGTGATTGAAACGCAGGGTGCGCTCATTCAGGGGATTTTCGGAGTCGGTGGCGAGCGACGTGGAACGCTCCAAGTGGTCGTGCAAAGCCCCAACGAGCCTCTCACGGCAGACCATATCCCCAGCGATGTGCAGGGCAAAATCCTGGTCGGCGGTTCGGAGGTGAAAGCAGACGCCCTCCGCAAAGCCGGAGAACTCGGCGCAGTCGGCATCGTTGCAGGCGGGATTCGTGATACCGACCTCATCGCCTACTTAGGGCGCGACATCGGCGTGGCAATCACCGGCTCGGAAGACATCCCCCTCACCCTAATAGTGACCGAGGGCTTCGGTGAAATTGCGATGGCTAAGCGTACCTTCCAACTGCTCCAGAGCCTGGAAGGACAGGTGGCTTCTATCAATGGGGCAACCCAGATCCGTGCTGGTGTGATACGCCCCGAAATTGTCGTGCCTTTGCAAGACCCTTCCAAACTACCCGAGTCGCCCCCACCGCTACAGGTTCAGATGCTGGACATCGGCACCTCCGTACGGATTATCCGCGAACCTTACTTCGGACGGATTGGTCAGGTAACCGAGCTGCCTCCCGAGCTGATGGAGATCGAATCAGGAACTCATGCCCGTGTTTTGCGAGCGCGGTTGGACGATGGAGCCGTGGTCGTCGTCCCGCGCGCCAATGTTGAAATCATTGCGGAGGGATAACGATGGTGGAAACGGTTGAAGGTGAGGCTCTACAAAATGCTGAGGCACCCCGCCCAGCGCGCGTGTTGCTGGTTGAGGATGACCCCGTACTCAGCGAGACCCTGCAGTACAATCTCCAACGCGAGCGGTTTGATGTCGTCATCGCAGAGAACGCCGAGGATGCGCTTCAAGCCTTCAACCGCCACCAGCCCGACATCGTGATTCTGGATGTGATGCTCCCTGCACGGAGCGGGTTCGAACTTTGCCGAATCATCCGTCAGCACAGCACCGTTCCTATCCTGTTCCTCACTGCTCGCACGGCTGAAGAGGATCGAGTGCGCGGGTTTGAACTGGGCGCTGATGACTACATCGTCAAGCCGTTCAGCACCGCCGAGCTCATCGCGCGCATCCGGTCTATCCTACGACGCGTTCAACCCACGCCCCGTAATCAGCTCCAGTTCGGAGCGATTACCTTAGACCTATCTGCCCACAAGGTCTACCGCGACGGCACCGAGATACCGATGACCCCCAAGGAGTTCGCTCTACTGGCACTGTTAGCCACCCACCCGGGCAAAGTGTTCACCCGCGACCAGCTTTTAGACCATGTTTGGGGGTTGGGCACCTATGTCAGCCCGCGCACAGTGGATGTCCATATCCGATGGCTCCGTTCCAAACTGGAGTCCGACCCGCAGAACCCTCGCCACATCCTCACCGTCCGAGGAAGTGGGTATCGTTTTGAGGGATGAGTTTTCGGTGGCTTTACTTCGCCCTCGCCGCCAGTGTCCTCTGGCTCGCACTGGCAGACCTCTTCGTGGAGCAACCGGGGCGAACGGTACTCACTGCGTTCGCACTTGGCACCCTCATCTTCGCCTTCTACCTCGCACGGCGCAGTGAACAACGCTACAATCAAGCCAGAGAACAAATGCTGACGCTGAGAGAAGAGCAAGAGCAGACCCTCGTGCAGTTCAAGCGTCTGGAGCGTCAACAACAGTTCCTTATCCAAGGGTTGCCCATCCCCCTCATCATTTGCGACCGTGAGGCGATTCTGCGCTCGGCGAATCAAACCGCCTTGGACTGGTTCGGCTTCCGTGCCCTGACAGGCAAATCGATCTTGGCGCTGACCTTCTGCTACGACCTCTATGTGCTCTTTCTAACTGCCGTGCAGAGGCGCTCGCAGGTGGTCAGCGAAGTGAGCTTTAGCTTCCCTGTGGAGCGCCACACCGTCGCCAGTATCTGGTTCCTCGGTGAGACTGACGAAGGCGAACGCTACGCCATCGCCCTGCTGGACAAAAGTGAGCTGGTTCGCTTAGAGCAGGTGCGGCGCGACTTTGTGGCGAATGTGTCTCACGAATTCCGGACGCCGCTCGCTTCTATCCGCTCCCTCGCCGAAACCATCCTCCAAGATAACGAAATGCCCCCCAATACGCGCGAGCGCTTCCTGAACCTAATCATCCAGGAAACCGACCGCCTGACCCGAATCGCCGACGACCTCTTGGTGCTCTCACGCGCCGAGTCGCTCCCACCCCAGCGTGAGGTAGTTGAACTCGGTGTGTTGGCTCAGCGGGCAGTGGAGCAAGTACGCACCGAAGCCCAATCGCGTGGGGTCAGCTTGACCACCGAGATTCAGTCCCCACTAACCGTGTTAGCCAACGCCGACCAGATGATTCAGGTGATTTTGAACCTATTGACGAATGCCATCCGCTACAACAAACCGGAGGGAAGCATACGGGTACGCACCTATGTACGCGAGCCGAACCATGCCGTGATTGAGGTCAGCGATACCGGCATCGGCATCCCCAGCGAGGACCTACCGCGAATCTTTGAGCGATTCTACCGAGTGGACAAGACCCGCTCCCGCGAAACAGGTGGAACGGGACTGGGGCTGGCGATTGTGAAACATATTGTCGAATCGCATGGTGGACAGGTCGAAGTGGAAAGCGAGTACCGCGTAGGCAGTACCTTCCGTATTGTCCTGCCACTGTACCCCACGCAAGCCAACGCATCTGAAGCATCTTCTCCAACCCATCAAGAGACCATCTAAAGCCTTAGAGGAACTCTTGCCGACAACACGAACAGAGAGCCTATGCAAACCCTCTTTACGGCGACTTGGTGGTTCGGACGGATTGCAGTTGAACGCGCTTGGGAGAGCTGGCAAAACAGTAAAGCCCCTGATTCGCACTCAAGTCTAATGGATGCGGTTGTGGCAGGCACGACTGCAGTGGAGCTCGACCCTGAGGTGCTTTCGGTCGGCTATGGGGGGCTACCAAACCGCGAGGGTGAGATTCAGCTGGATGCAGGATTGATGGAGGGAGCTTCGCTCCGCGCAGGCGCAGTCGCTGGCATACGAGGCATTGTGCCCGCGATTGAAGTCGCTCGGCATGTGATGGAGCAGACACCCCACCTGATGCTCGTCGGGGATGACGCCGAACGGTTCGCCCTGCAACACGGTTTCAGCAAACGCAACCTGCACACCGCCGAGTCGCTCCGACGCTGGCAGGAATGGTACACCCAACAGCACGCTCCGCAAGATGTGTCGCAAGAGCGTGCAGAGGAGACCCAAGATGTGCGTGTGAGCCGTGAGTGGCACGCCCGCACCGCAGAATCCCACGACACGGTCGGGGTTATCGGCTGGCATCAGGGACACCTCGTAGTCGCATGCTCGACCAGCGGGCTGGCATGGAAACTTCCGGGCAGAGTGGGCGACTCGCCAATCGTTGGCGCAGGCTACTACGCCGATGACAAGGTGGGTGCAGTGGTCTGCACGGGCGTGGGCGAGGAGATTTGGCGATTCGCGCTCGCAGGGCGAACCATAGAACGGATGCGGCTCGGCGACACCGCCCAAGAAGCATGCCACCGCGTTATCCATGAGATGCTGGAGCGCAAACCCGAGAACGCCCAAATCCAATGTGCGCTGATCGCGGTGCGAGCGGACGGCGACTACGGACTCGGTGCCACCCAGCCCGACCATTTTGAAGCCCACTTCTGTATAGATGGCGAGCTCAGTATGCTAAAAGCATCGGAGTTAGGCGACACTCAGCGCTGAACCTCTTGAATCTCGTAGCACTCGATACGGTCGCCCTCTTGATAGTCGGTGTAGCCCTCTAAGGTGATACCGCACTCAAAGCCTGCCGCAATCTCGCGTCGGTCTTCCTTGATGTGGCGTAGGGTCTGAATCTTGCTCTCGTGGACGACCTCCCCGTTGCGCAGGAGCCGTGCCGGGGCGTTGCGCACGATTTTCCCATCCAAGACATAGCACCCTGCGACCGTGATGCCTTTGGAGAGTCTGAACACAGCACGCACCTCCGCCGTACCCAGATGCACCTCCACTTTCTCCGGCTCGAGCAAGCCCTTGAGCGCTTTCTCCATCTCTTCCAGGAGCTGGTAGATGATACGATAGGTGCGCACATCGATGCGGTTGTCCTTCGCCTTCTGCTGAGCGTTGTTCTCTACCTTGACATTGAATCCCAGCACCACCGCATCCGCAGCGATGGCGAAGTCGACATCTGCCTCCGTGATGTTGCCCACATTGGCGTTGATAATCTTCATTTCAACGCCCTCAGGCTTCTCCATCTTGAGCAGGGCATCTCGGATTGCCTCCACCGAGCCGTAGGTGTCGGCTTTGAGGATGATATTGAGGGTGTGGGTCTCCCCCGCTTGCATCTGCTGGAACAACGCCGAGAGGCTCACGCCGCGTGTCGTTTTCTGGGGTTGGGGCTGGCGTTCCGCTTCGATGCGCTCTTCCACGATTTGGCGCGCGCGAGGCTCGTTCTCAACGCGCTCCACCCTATCTCCTGCGACGGGCACATCGTTCAGCCCCATAATCTCCACAGGCATCGCAGGCGTGGCGCGGTCTACCTGTTTGCCGGTGTGGTCAAACATCGCACGCACCTTGCCCCAAGTCTTATTCACAACGACCACATCGCCCCGTTTCAGCGTCCCCTCCTGCACCAGAACAGTAGCAACAGGACCGCGTCCCTTGTCTAACTTCGCCTCAATGATTGTGCCCTTCAGCTCGGCGTTCGGGTCGGCTTTGAGCTCTTTGAGGTCGGCAACCAGCAGGATCATCTCCAGCAGGGTGTCTACCCCCTCGCCCGTGAGCGCGGACACTGGCACCACAATCGTATCACCGCCCCAATCTTCAGGGATGAGTTCGTATTGGGTCAGCTCCTGCTTAACGCGTTCGGGGTTGGCTTCGGGCTTATCGATCTTATTGATAGCCACGATGATGGGCACCCCGGCATTTTTGGCGTGATTGATGGCTTCTACGGTTTGGGGCATAATCCCATCGTCAGCGGCGACCACCAAGACCACGATGTCCGTCACTTGGGCACCGCGCGCACGCATCGCTGTGAAGGCGGCGTGCCCAGGAGTGTCTAAGAAAGTAATTTTGCGTCCGTGGGATTCCGCTTGATACGCTCCGATGTGCTGGGTGATACCGCCGAACTCACGCTCTGCCACACGGGTCTTGCGAATATAATCTAACAAGCTGGTCTTTCCATGGTCGACATGCCCCATAATCGTGACGATAGGGGGGCGCGGTTGGGCACCTGTGGCAGGCTTTTGCGGGGCGACCGTTTCGACCTTAGGGGCGGGTTCAACTGCTGGGGTCTCCCAGCGGAGGGTCAGTCCAAAATCTTTGGCAACCTGCTCCGCCAGTTCCGTGTCGACCTTCTGTACGGGGGTGAGCAGTCTGCCGTATTTGACCATGAGATGCTTTTGTAGCTCTTGGGGCGAGCGTCCCATCGCTTGGGCAAGGTCGCGCACTGTCGGTTCAGGCGCGATGGCGATGGTGCTTAGGTCTGCCGCCTGCTCCTGCACCATCTCCTTGATAATCTGCGCGGTCTCCTCATCCAGTCCGCGCTTCGCTTCCGTTTCGGAGATGCCCAGCTCCACCAAGATTTTCTGAACTTGGTTGGCAGGAACTCCGACTTCTCGTGCTATATCCTGAATACTGATTTTTGTCTTAGCCATTCGGTCTCAACCCCTAAGGTTCCTATGATTATACCCAAGCGTGTGGGCATAAGACACCATCGTACCTCTATAACGAATGGGGAGGGGCAGATTGAACTATCTGCCCCTCCAAGTGTTTTTAGTTAGAGGCTACCGTGGTCTCAGGGCTAACCTTCCTCGTGCCCTTCGTACTTCTCCTTGAGCGCTTGAACCACGGCGGGGTCAGCGAGCGTGGTGGTGTCGCCCAGGGCGCGTCCTTCAGCGATGTCGCGCAGGAGCCGCCGCATAATCTTTCCGCTGCGGGTCTTAGGCAGGTCAGCCGTGAAGATGACATCATCAGGGCGTGCCAGTGCGCCGATTTTCTCCACCACATGCTGTTTCAACGCTGTGCGAAGCGCCTCGTCCGCTGTGTAGCCCTCCTTGACGATTACGAACACCGCCACTGCCTGCCCTTTCAGGTCATGGTGCTTCCCGATGGCGGCGGCTTCAGCAACTGCAGGATGGTCTACCAAGGCGCTCTCAATCTCCATCGTGCTGAGGCGATGCCCGGATACATTGATCACATCGTCCACCCGCCCCATCAGCCATAAGTAGCCGTCCTCGTCCTGATGAGCGCCGTCGCCAGTGAAATAGAGGCCGGGGTACTTGCTCCAGTAGGTCTGGATGAACCGTTCGGGGTCGCCCCACAGCCCGCGTGTCATAGAGGGCCACGGTCTGGTGAGAGTCAGGTAGCCCCCTTTCCCCGAAGGCACGGGATTGCCCGACTCATCCAAGATGGCGGTAAATACGCCCGGAAACGGTCGGGTCGCCGAACCCGGCTTGGTCGCTACAATACCGGGCAAGGGTGTAATCATAATCGCACCTGTCTCGGTCTGCCACCATGTATCCACAATCGGGCAACGTCCGCCGCCGATATGCTCGTGGTACCACATCCACGCTTCAGGGTTGATGGGCTCGCCCACCGAACCGAGCAGGCGGAGGCTCTGCATATCATGCTTGCGCGGATACTGCTCGCCCCACTTCATAAACGCACGAATCGCCGTCGGCGCCGTGTAAAGAATTGTCACCCGATACTTCTCCACAATTGCCCAGAACCGGTCGCGGTCAGGATAGTCGGGCGCGCCCTCATAAATCACGCAGGTCGCACCGTTGGAAAGCGGACCATAGACAATATAGCTGTGCCCCGTTACCCAGCCCACATCAGCGGTACACCAGTAGACATCCTCCTCTTTGAGGTCAAACACCCAGTTAGCAGTGATGGTCACCCCTGTCATATACCCGCCGGTAGTGTGCATGATTCCCTTCGGCTTGCCTGTAGAGCCAGAGGTGTAGAGTAAGAAGAGTAGGTCTTCACTCTCCATCGGTTCAGCGGGGCAAGTGAGCGGGGCGTTCGCCATCAGCTCGTGCCACCAGAGGTCGCGCCCTTCCCTCATCGGTACCTTGTAATCGCCTCCAATCCGCTGATAGACGACCACCCTCTCAATGGAGGGACAGTTCTGGAGGGCAGTGTCGGCGTTGTGCTTGAGGGGCACGATACTGCCGCGTCGGTAGCCGCCATCTGCCGTAATGAGCAGTTTCGCCTGCGCATCGTTGATACGGTCGGCGAGGCTCTCGGCACTGAACCCACCAAACACCACCGAGTGGGGCGCACCAATCCGAGCGCACGCCAACATCGCAATCACGACCTCGGGCACCATCGGCATATAGATGCAGATTCGGTCACCCTTCTGCACACCCAACGACTTGAGCACATTCGCAAACTTTTGAACCTCACGGTGAAGGTCACCGTAGGTCAGCACACGCTCATCACCCGGCTCGCCTTCCCAGATAAGCGCTGCCTTATTGCGTCGCCAGCTTTTCACATGGCGGTCTACACAGTTGTAGCAGGCATTCAGCTTCCCCCCAATAAACCATTTGGCATAAGGTGGGTTCCATTCCAATACCGTATGCCACTTCTCGAACCACTCCAAGCGTTCGGCGCACTCTGCCCAGAACGCCTCAAAGTCCGCACTTGCCCGCTCATAGATTGTGGGGTCATTGATGTTCGCTTGGGCGACAAACTCAGGCGATGGCTTGAAGATTCGTGTTTCGTGCAACAGTGCATCAATCCCAGTGGTCTCCATCGATTCAACCTCCGCGCTCCAGTTTCGGGAGCGACCGGCGAATTCCTACTTCTCGGCTCGGGAGCACCCAGTAGGGGGCTTTATTCCCCGTAAATTTACGGGTTTTTATCCGAAAGTACCGCGCAGATAGCGCGACTGTGCTATAATGTCCGTGAGGATCACTTGCCGCTGAAGTCTTTGATTTCGCCCTGTACGCCCCCTGTGCTCTTTTGGCACGGGGGGCGCACTAATTCGGAGCGGTCTGACAGTTGGGTGCGTAGCCTCCCGGCTCGTTGTAGGGGATGAACGGGCAAAAATAGTGCGTAGGGAGGGTATCTTGACACTGGCGTATCCGCTCCACCGTGTGGTTTGCTCTGAACCACTTCGCGTGCCCGTCAAAGAAGGTTAGGTTCGCTCCCCCAAAATGGGCAATCGTCGGACAGTTGAAGTAGGCGCCCGTACTATCAAATGCGGTGAGGTCGCCGTCGTTGAGGGTCGCCTGCTCGTCCACCAGTTCGGCGAACTGAGCGGGTCGCTCTACGCGCGCCTCTGGGATGAACCCTGCGATGAAGTTCAGCGAGTAGCTCAACCGTTTCTCTGCCCCCCGCCGGTCAGACGGACAGACATAGACCGACTCGTTGCGCACATAAGGGTAGAGCGCGCCATAACGCACACCCGTTTCCCGCCACCGTGCGCCCACAGGAGCATCTGGATCCAGCGGTGGGCTAATCACCCAGTGGCAAGGCACCCAGTTGCCCTCCGCTGTGGAGAAGATATTCGCCATCCAGCTGGGATGAGTGCGCGGGTCAAAAGTGCGTGGACAGTGGGAGCCATCACCCGGTCCGGGATTGCGCCCCTCATAATCGGCACGGTACAGGGCAAACGCCGACGCCAACTGGCGCAGATTGCTCAAACAGTGGCTTTGGCGTGCCTTTTCGCGAGCGCGAGCCAGCACGGGGAATAGCAAGCCTGCCAGCAGAGCCACGATTGCAATCACCACCAGCAGTTCTATCAGAGTGAAACCTCGTCTCGTTCGGCGTTCGTTTCGCACAGCGTCCCTCCAGCCCGATTGTACCCCCTTCAGGAGCTGGCACTTGTGTAGGATCGGAGCGCAAACCTCCACAACAGTCTTCCCGCCACAAAAAAGGTCAGTGCCCACCCCACCGCAAACCACAGAAACCCCGCCGACGCCTTGCCGAGCAAAGCCTGTGCAGGAATCGTTGCCAAAAACGCCACAGGCAATACATAAGTGAACACCCGCCGCAGAACCGCATCAAACACATCGGTCGGGAACCGCCCAATCTGCGCAAACACCTCAGAAAGCACCCACAGATTCTCCACACGCACCAGCCAGATACTGAGCGTCATCATCATAAAATGGAACGAATAGAAAATCAGCACGCCCGTTGCCACCATCCCCAGATAAAGCCCTACCTGTGCCAGCGAGGGTGTGTAGTCCAACCGAAACAGTGCGTACCCACCCAATAACACTGCCACCACCAACGAACCGAGCTGGTCTAAGTTAATCCGCCTCAGCGAGAGCCAAAACTGCGAGTCGACCGGTTTGAACAGCACGAAATCCAAAGTGCCCTGACGCACTAAGGTGGGCAGTTCCGATAGCCCGAAGTAGAAGAAGGTGGCAATCACCGCATCAATAAAGTAGAGCGTCGATGCAAGCACCAACGCTTCCCCTTCGCTCCAACCGGCGATGCTATCCGTATGGGCGAAAATAATCTTCAGCGTGAGCAGGAAAAAGCCGAGCCAGATAGCGTTGTAGAGCATCTTCGCCCAGAAGTTGGCGCGGAACTCCATCTCGCGCACCACACTCGTCCGCAAGAACGCCTTGTAAAGACTGAGATAGAAACGCAACCGTTTCACATCCCCACCCCCGTATATTGGCGGATGCCAGCGCGCCACAAAACCTGCCCTGCGCCCCAAGCGAACAGGATCCACACCAACTGAATCCCCATCTGCGCCCACATCGCATCCCCTACCAACTTACCCAGTGCAATCTCTACAGGCACGGCGGTCGTATAGCGGAACGGCATCACCAATGCCAACACTTGGAGCCAGTTCGGCATCAGGGCAATCGGTGCTACCCAGCCCGACAGCAACAGCATCGGTACATAGTAGAGCGAAAACACACTCTGGGTCTCCTGGAGCCAGAACGCCAAGCACGCCATCGCATACGCCACAAAGAACGAGACCAGATGTCCCAGCAACACACTCAGCCAGAACTCCCAGCCGAGCGACATCGGGCTAAGCGGAGTGAGACGGCTATAGTACCATAAGGCAATCAACGCAACAGGCACAAACAGCACCATCCGCATCGCACGCCACGAGATATTGCGTGCAAACAGCATCCAGAGGATCGGCACCGGACGCAGAAGCCACTGCGACAGCACGCCTTCCTTAATTTCATAAGACAAGTCCCACATCAGGTGGCTGACGATGAAGTTCGTGGTGAACGCGATGAGCACATAGTAGGTGACCATCTCGCCGGGGTTGTAGCCCGCGATTGTCTCGCGCCCGCCGTATGCCGAAAGCCACACCAACGGCATCACCAAGCAGTGCACCACATCGGTCAGCATCCAGATGAAGGCACTGGCGCGGTACGCAAGGCTATCCGCGATATAGATTTTCAACAGCGCCACCAGTTTCGCCAACAGGCTCATGCACCCAGATTCTACCCGTGAATATGGAATAACCCCAGCGTGGGCACGATGAGTGGGCACTACTGCAAGTGGTTCTTAGTAGGATTATTAGCGTGGGCTACCCAGGTATCCCACGCCCAGCGGCTGCACTGGATTAGCTTGGGAGGAGAATGGAGCCGAGTGCAGGCGCTGTCATCCTCGGGTTCAGTCGCTGTCGGCGAGGCAACCCTCAGTAACGGGCAAAGTCGTGCCTTCCGTTGGACACCCGACAAGCCGATTCAAAACCTCGGCACCCTCGGCGGTGCTTGGAGCGAAGCGGTCGGCGTGTCTGGAGACGGTTTGGTGGTCGTAGGCACTGCCGAAAACACCAACTTCGTTCCACGCGCATTTCGCTGGACAGAATCGACAGGTATGCGGAACCTTGGCACGCTGGGTGGAGAGTGGAGCATCGCCTCAGCAGTCTCCCAAAACGGGTCGGTTGTGGTGGGCTATTCCGAAAATAGGGACGGACTGATGCGCGCCTTCCGATGGACACCGTCGGAGGGGATGCGCGACCTGGGCGTGCTACCCGGTGGAAACACCAGTGAGGCGATTGCTGTGTCTGGGGATGGCTCGGTCGTAGTAGGAATCTCAGACAACGCCTCAGGCTATCAGCGTGCCTTCCGATGGACCGCCTCAACGGGTCTGCAAGACCTCGGCACCCTCGGCGGCACTTGGAGTATCCCTACTGGAGTCTCGATGGACGGGCGAGTCATCGTGGGTTACAGCGAAACCAGTGACGGGCACATCCGTGCCTTCCGATGGACAGAAGCCACAGGAATGCACAGCTTGGGCAGTCTGGGAGGCGAGTGGAGCACCGCCACCGCCATCTCTGCCGATGGTAGGGTCATCGTGGGGAGTGCGGAGGACAGCCAAAACCGAATCGCGGCATTTCGCTGGACAGAATCGACAGGCATGCAGAACATCGGCATGCAGGGCGAACGTGGAAGTGCTGTGAACGGGCTAACCGCCGATGGGGGAATGATTGTCGGGATGATAGAAGATAGTCAAGAGTTGCCCCACGCGTTCTTGTGGACCGCACGGTGGGGTACACAGAGCCTCAATCAACTCTATGGTGGACTGTTGAGCGGTGGTTCACGACTGGAGGAAGCCCATCTTGTCTCTGCGAACCGGCGCATGCTGGCAGGATGGGGGTATAACGCCAGCCGAGGGCGCCAAGAGGCATTCATCATTGACATGGGAGGGCAGTGGCTGGGAAGCCTCACTTGGCTGGGCACGCTGGGTGGGCGTACCAGCATCGCTTACGCTGTCAACGATAACGGCTTCGTTGCAGGTGCCACCCAGGACGGGATGGGGCGGTGGCGGGCTTTCCGCTGGTCTGCCAGTACGGGTTTCCAAATACTCACGCAATCGGGCACGAACGGATACGGTATGGGCATCTCAGCAGACGGGACCGTCGTGGGCTACCACGAAGTCAGTGGACAACGCCGAGCCTTCCGCTGGACGCCCCAAGCCGGTCTCCAAGAACTAACTGCCATCGGAGGCACCCAATGGGCAGGTTTCGCCATCTCGGTGAACAGTAACTGGATTGCAGGCACTGCACGCGAAGCCAGTGGTCGTTGGCGTGCTGTGCGGTGGGGCATCATCGGCTCTCCGCAAAACTTGGGTACTCTCGGAGGTAGCACTAGCTATGCCCAAGCGCTCTCTGCGGATGGAAGCGTCGTCGTCGGCTATAGTTTCAATAACGCCAATCGCCAACGCGCCTTCCGATGGACCGCTTCCACAGGACTGCAGGACCTCGGTACCCTCGGCGGTACGGAGAGCAACGCACTCGGCATCTCGGCAGATGGAACAGTCATCGTCGGAATTAGCCGAACCACCTCAGGAGCCTTCCACGCCTTCCGATGGACACAAACAGGCGGCATGCAAAACTTAGGTAGATGGATGCCACGCTCCGTAGCCCAAGACGGGAGTCTCATCGTAGGTGGACTGAACAACCAAGCTATGGGATGGACTGCAGATTTGGGGATGTTCCGACTTTCAGACTACTTTGCGCCCCTGCTCTCGGCAGGCTCAAGTCTGATGGACGCCTACGCCATTTCGCCTAACGGACGCTATATTGTAGGCATCGGCTACAACAGTGCCACACGCCGACGCGAGGCATTTGTGATTGACCAGATGCCTTAGGAAGGAGCAGTTAGCAGACCCATTCCCTTCTGCACTCGTACCACCCGTAATTTTACTGGATTTTTAGTGTATTTGACCCTAAGCATGTCCGGTTTTGGACGGTTTTGGAGTCTAACTGGTCGGTGTGGACTACAATAACACACCAAAGGAAGAACCCATGCTCAAAACACGATGTCTACCAATCGCTATCGGATGTTCGATGCTTCTGGCGTCACTCGTGATTGGCGCCAACGCCCAGGTCTTCTTCGGCGAGGACATCAACACCAACGCAACTCCTGGAGTGAACGATGTCCCGCGTGGTCCCCGTACCAACGCCGACGCCGCTTACAGCGCCTTCTTAGCCACAGCCCCAGCTTTTGGGCAAGAGTCGTTTGAGGGGTTCGCTCGTGGCAACTATCCATCAGGGCTGACGATGAACTTCGCTCCCTGACCGATTACAGGGAGCGTGGGTACACCAGTTGCAATCGCTTATGAACCAAATCCCAGCGAAACAATTGATGGTGCTTACCCCAGTGACGGCACCAATTTCTTATTTTTCGGCGGCAGTGCAGTAACAACCTCATTTAGGATCGATCTGTCTCAGCCCGTGTTGGGAATTGGTTTCTACATCACCGACATCGAGCGGGTGCGTCCTGTACTGAGGCTCACTTTTGAAGACAGTACGACCCAAGATTTCATCGTCAACGCCACAATCTACTCACCGAATACTCAGGGTATCAGCGGAAATATCGCCTTCTGGGGATACCGCACAACAGGTCCTAAAATCACCTCGCTTGAAGTCACCAATCTGGGTATTTCTGTTCAGGATGGCGTCGGACTCGACCAAGTCACTGTCTTGGTTCCCGAGCCGTCCTCTATGCTCCTGCTGGGTGGCGGGCTGGTTGGTCTGCTCGCTCGGCGTCGCCTCCGAACACAAGGACAATAAACTCACTGGGGCAGGAGCCAGAACCCGCCTGCCCCGAACCTTCGCAGTCTCCTTGAATCTCCCGGATATAGGTGGGGTAT
Source organism: Fimbriimonadales bacterium (assembly GCA_046718995.1). Classification (GTDB taxonomy): domain Bacteria; phylum Armatimonadota; class Fimbriimonadia; order Fimbriimonadales; family GBS-DC; genus CAKZQI01. The sequence goes on along the minus strand of JBDNDR010000004.1, from coordinate 3,490 downwards.
AATAACCGCGAACTGGAGCGGAGGCTCCCCACTGTATCGCAACGGCGCGTGCAGACCTCCTAAGTGCCTTCCCCAGTCGCCCTCGCTGTCGGCAACGATGCCGCCTCGAACAGGCTCGCAAACGCGCGAGCCATCACGGCTACGCCGTACCCAAATACAAACAATAGGAGGTCACTATGAGTCCAAAAGAAGCGATTCAGTTCGCGCAGGAACATAACGCGCGTGTCGTCGATGTCAAGTTCACCGACCTGTTCGGTATGTGGCATCACTTTTCGCTCCCCATCGAATCGCTCACGGAGGAGATGTTCGAGGAAGGTATCGGCTTCGACGGCTCCTCGATCCGTGGGTTCCAGTCCATCAATGTCTCCGACATGCTCCTGATGCCCGACCCTGAGACCGTGTTTATGGACCCGTTCCCCGAGGTGCCAACCGTCAGTGTCATCTGCAATGTGGTAGACCCCATCACCCGCGAGCGCTACACCCGCGACCCGCGCTATGTCGCCCAGAAAGCGGAGGCATACCTACGCGCCTCAGGCATCGCCGACACCGCTTACTTCGGACCCGAAGTAGAGTTCTATGTCTTCAACGATGTCCGCTATGCACAGGGCGCCCACTTCGGATACTACTACCTCGACTCCGACGAAGGCGAGTGGAACACCGGGCGCGAAGAGAAGCCGAACCTCGGACACAAGATGCGGCTCAAGGGCGGCTACTTCCCCTGCCCACCCGCCGACACCCTCCAAGACCTGCGCACCGAGATGATGCTCACCCTCCAAGAGTGTGGCATCGAAGTAGAGGTTCAGCACCACGAGGTCGGCGCCGCAGGACAAGCCGAAATCGACATCAAGTTTGATACCCTCACGCGAATCGCCGACAAAGTGCAACTGTACAAATATGTCGTCCGGAATGTCGCCTATCGCAACGGCTACACGGTGACCTTTATGCCCAAACCCGTGTTCCAAGACAACGGTTCGGGTATGCACACCCACCAGAGCCTCTGGAAGGAAGGGAGCAACCAGTTCTATGACGAGCGAGGCTATGCGATGCTGTCGGAGACGGCGCTGTACTACATCGGCGGCATCCTGCACCACGCCCATGCGATTCTGGCGTTCGCTGCACCGACCACCAACTCCTATCGGCGTCTGGTGCCCGGCTACGAGGCGCCTATTAACTTGGTCTACAGCCAGCGCAACCGCAGTGCCTGCATCCGCATCCCGACCTATTCCTCCAGTCCGAAGGCACGCCGTATCGAGTTCCGTGCGCCCGACCCGACCGCGAACCCCTACCTTGCGTTCGCTGCGATGCTTATGGCAGGGCTGGACGGCATCCAGAACCGCATCCTCCCCCCCGACCCCATCGATAAAGACCTCTACGAACTGCCCGCCGAGGAGCGCAAGGGCATCAAGATGACCCCTGCCAGCCTCGCCGATGCACTCAGCGCACTGGAAGCCGACCACGAGTTCCTGCTCAAGGGTGGGGTCTTCACGCCTGACCTGATTGAAACTTACATCGAGTACAAGCGCCTCAAGGAGGTAGACCAGATTCTCCTGCGTCCGCACCCTTACGAGTTCGCGCTGTACTACGATGCCTGAGCCTCTGACAACGAATCGCCGCTCCCCCTCTCCTACAAAGAGAGGGGGCGCATAACGCAGTTGGAACCTATTGCGATGTTGGTCTGCTTCTTCGCGACGGTAGTATCAATCCACCTTTTTTATTATCCCCCCCTTGACAATTTTGAAAATTTCTGCTATAATGTAGGTGCTTGCTGAACACACGGAGGAATGCACAATGCGGTGGACGCTACGAAAAGTACGCAAGGCGGTCGTGCAGAAGGCAGTTGGAAAGACGTTGGCAGTTTCGCTCGCTGTCTCGATGATTATCCCGCCCCAACTGGGCTATGCGCTTTCCATGAAATATGGGGAGGGGGTAAATAGTGTCAATAGTGTCTTACCGATAAGTGTCAGTACCACCACGTGGAACCTCTTCAACTTTTCTGCCTTCTTACCTGTTCCTTGCCCTCCCGATATTCCAATCCTCACTTTGCCCAACGGCGACGCCACACGCGATGGAAAAATCAGCGAAGACGACTATAACTATATCGAAGACCGCTTGGGCACCACAAACGCAGATGCTGACCTCAACGGCGACGGCAAGGTAAACGAAGAAGACTTAGAAATCGTCATAGCCTCTACAGGCTTGAGTAGTGACGAGCCGTGGCAGGGCAACTTCCAAAGTCCCTCAGGCTGGTATAGGCTCAGTTTTGCCGTGCAGTTGGGCGAGTATAGGGGCAGTACGATTGGTTTGAGCGTGCAAGTGCGCTTGCGAGACGCCACAACGGGAGCGACCTATGCTCAGACAGTGTCTCTGGGTTCGGCTTTGCAAGCGGTTGAGCTGCAGGTACCTACAGGGGGCAACTACGCGGTTAGGTGGTGGCGCCAGAGGGGGGTAGTTGGTTGACCATCACGCGCAAGGAGGTTCAAGCAAGTGCGCCTGTACCTGTGACCTACGGAACTCCGTTCGCATGGAAAGTCTTAAGGTTATGTCGTAGGTACAATGTTATCGGCTTTGTCTTGCTGATGGGAGTGGTAATGGAATACCCTGTCAGGGCCTACACGCAGAATAAGCAATCATTCCTGCGCCCAAGCGTCGTGCAATATCCCCCTCCGGAGATTGAGATTCCAGCGACCCTGACAGAACTCGAGAGTCTGGCAAAGCAACACCCAGCAGACTTTTCAGTCCATTCCGATTTGATGGTCCTTTATGCTCAGAAGGGACAGTGGGAAAGATGTATTGAGGCTGGCTTCAAAGCGATGCAGGTTGACCCGTCGGATGTGAACGTTCACTTGGGAATTATCTATGCGTATGCTAATCTTAATCAGTTTGACCAGGCACTGAATCAAGTTGAGTTGTCTTTAAAACGTCCCTTTCAAGGTTGGGAACGTAGCGCTTTGCTACGAGTAAAAGGTGACTTGTTGATGGATTTCTATCGGGGTACGAACAAGCGAACTTTTTTGACGGAATCACGAACCTCTTATCGTAAAGCGCTTGAAGTTGATGCAAAGAACGCCCTTGCACGAATCGGCTTGGCTCGGGTAGATATTGAGCGCAAGCTGTTTCGCACTGCTAAACAACATCTGGAGAAGGTGCGGAGCCAAGTCAAGGTTGAGCAACCAGGTGGACATCGGAAGCTGGCACTCGCACTTTACTATTTGGGTCTCATCGAGGAACTACAAGGTCGGTATAAAACAGCCCAATCGCTCTATCAGCAGGCAATCCGAACCCATCCTTCATCATTCAAGGGAGTTCCGCGTGGAGGGAGATGAGCCATGTCCGTATCGCGAGACAAACTGAAGCTGGTTTGCCTCTTGAAGCGAATTACGCCGTGGATCGGGATCACTGGTTTGGGGATGATGCTTCTTACGCTGTATCTTGCAAGTTGTTCTTTGCTGGCACAAAGTACTCTAAGTACTCTATTGCCAGATGCTTCCGC
>JBDNDR010000039.1:0-10488 GCA_046718995.1 Fimbriimonadales bacterium | reverse complement strand
CTTCAAGAGTGCCGAATCGCTTCGCCAAATCGTGCGGACGATGCCCCGCGACCGCCTTGTGCTGGAGACGGACGCTCCGTATCTGGCGCCGCATCCGTACAGGGGCAAGCGCAATGAGCCTGCCTACCTGCCTCTGATTGCGCGTCAGGTGGCGGAGTTGTGGGGCACTTCGCTGGAATCTCTTGCTGAACAGACCCACGCCAACACTCGGCGCCTGTTCCCACGAATCGGCTAAGGGTGGCGCAGTTTCAACATCTGTGCTTGAAGCGAGTCGGGATACTCTTGCGCAATCTGTTCTAGCACGGCGTGTGCCTTCTGTGTTTGTCCTAACTTCTGGAGCAGGCGTGCGTATCGTACCAGCCATTCGGGGCGGTTGGGGTGGTCGGTATATGCCAGCAGGTGTTCCAGCCAGCGACAGACGACCGCCGGCTCAACCGACGATTCGCCGAGCTGGAGAATGCGTTCCAGCATACGCGGCTCCAGAGACACCAGCGTTCCGAGTTCCACCATGAGGTCGGTGGCTTCGCGCACGAGGCTCAGGTCGGGATGGGAGTGTTCCAGTAGGCTCTGGAGGGCATGTTGCAGTGCGAGTGTCGCCTCTTCGCGGTCGCCCAGTAGTGCCCAAGCGGTGCCTGCTTGGAGCCAAGCGTTGGGCAGGGAAGGGGTCTGACTCAGGAGGGGTTGGAGCCATCGGAGTGCATCGCCGCCAGCACCCTCTTTGAGCGACTGTTCGGCGCGCTGGAGCAGGTAATCGCGTTCGCCTGCACTGCCTGCGCCCCAGAGGATAGCGAGGAGGAACCCCATCGCAAACCCGCCCAGATGCGCCCAGTAGCCGACCTCAGCAGGCGCGGTGCTACCAGCGTCTAAGATGGCGCCTGCACCCTGCAAGAGAACCCAAAATAGCACCGCGACCCACATCGGGATAGCCAGCCCCCACCGCGCTGGCGATGCCCAAATCAGGCGCACCCGATGACGATAGAACCGCATCGCAAAGTAGCCCACCAGCCCCGAAATCGCACCCGATGCGCCCACCAAGCCCTCCTGATAGAGGTTCGGTTGAATCGTGGTGCTCATCAGCCAGTGAACCAGCACTGCCCCGACGCCACTCAGCCCATACAGAAGCAGGAAGCGTCCTGCGCTTAGCACCCGCTCGACATACCAGCCGAATAGCGCTAAGAAGAGGGCATTTTTCAGCCAGTGGAGCCACGACGCGTGAACGAACAGATGGGTCAGCACCGCTAACGCAGTGGGCTGGGCAGGCAGGAATCCCCAGCGCTCCGCTCGGACAGGGTCTGCTTGGAGCAAGAGGAGTATGAAGGTGTTGACCGCCAATAGCCCAAGCGTCAGCAGGGGCAGATGAAAGCGTACCAAAAGACCCCCTCCCGGTTATGACAGGGTCGCTAATACCTCGTCAGGGATGTCGAAGTTCGCGTAGACATTTTGGACATCGTCGTGGTCTTCCAGCACTTCCATCAGGCGCATGAGCTTGCTGGCGGTCTCACTCTCCACGCGCACGGTGGTCGTGGGTGTGAGTTCCAGCTGGGCTTCGGCAATCGGGACACCCTGTTCCACGAGGGTCTCGCGCACACGATGGAAGTCTTCCACGGCGGTAATCACGCGATAGAACTCTTCCTCGGTCTGCACATCTTCGGCGCCTGCCTCCAGAGCGAGGTCGAGCAGGGCTTCCTCACCAATCGCTTCGCAGGGCACGGTGATGACGCCCTGACGCTTGAACTGCCATGCGACGCTTCCACTTTCGCCTAAGTTTCCGCCGTGCTTAGAGAACAGGTGGCGCAGTTCGGCGACGGTGCGGTTGCGGTTATCGGTCAAACATTCCACCATCATCGCCACTCCGCCAGGTCCGTAGCCCTCGTAGGTGACCTCTTCGAACTGGACGCCCTCGATTTCGCCCGTGCCTTTCTGGATGGCGCGCTTGATGTTGTCGGCGGGCATATGGTTTTCGCGTGCCTTTTCGATGGCTAATCGGAGCCGCGCGTTCGCATCGGGGTTGCCGCCTCCTTGACGAGCGGCGACCATGATTTCGCGCGCCAGCTTCGTGAACAGTTTACTGCGCATGGCGTCCTGTTTGGATTTGCGGATACGAATATTGTGCCACTTGGAATGTCCTGCCATCGTCGGTCGCTCCTTCGTATAGAGTTATACCCGAAACGAGACGGTGGGTTCACACCCGCCTGAAAGATGAGAACGCACGACTGGGAGAATCGCAGAACCTGCCTTGACAGAAGCATCAGCCCCCAGAAACGCTTCCAGATACCCCATACCCCTTGACAATTACCGAAAAATTTGCTATAATGTGGATACCTAAGAAAGGGAGGAATCGATGATGATTAAGATGGCACGACTACTGGGCACTCTGAGTTCAGTACTTCTGATTAGCGCACTGTTCGCCCAACCCAACTGGCAAAAACTCCGCGACGCGGGGAGTATGTCGTTTGACCTGAACAACTTCAACTACTATCTCCGAGCCGATCTGTTTGACGGGCGAGGCTGCGTCAACAATCTCGCTTCAGGGGGAGGAACCAATCAGCCTGACCGCCTGATAACTTTTATTTCCGGAACGCTCAACTTCCAACTGCCCATCAATGAGGTGCTTCAGGAAATCAGCTCCACAGAGATATTGACCTTTGTTGCAACAATAATTGACGACAATACAGTTCAGTGGACGGTGAATCGAGTGTTTAGTCCGCCTGTTTGTGCGTTCATTAGTGCATCAGGAAATACACTCCCCTTCAAGTTCGATCGGGTGTTCGGCACGCTCACGATGAGTATCAGCGAAATCAGCTGTCAAGACGACCCGCTGAACCTGCTGAACCGTCAAGTGCGTCTCCAACTCACCCCTGCTGCGGGTCAACCGAACTCTATGGGGTTTGAGGGGCGTGTGACCGATGGGGCTTGCTCCGCCGATTTCTTTGGAGGGTGTGGCTCAGCGTTTGACCTCAGCTATGTGGCTTATGGCGGCGCCTGCACTGTTGTGGAGGGCGATGTGAATGGCGATGGCTGTGTGGATGATGCCGACCTGCTCGCGGTGCTGTTCGCCTTCGGCGGCAGCGGCGGTCCCGAGGATGTGAACAGCGACGGCGTGGTGGACGATGCGGACCTGCTCATCGTGTTGTTCGGTTTTGGCACGGGCTGCTGAGTTTATCCCAAGAGAGGTGTGCTTGCGACCTCTTCTCCCCACTGCGGGAGAAGAGGTTTCCTTTTTGCGGGAGCCAATCGCTCTCAAGGGGGTATAGTCTACTGTGGAGAAGGCAAATGAACCAGCCGTCAGTGCTATCAGATGAGGAGCGGCTTTGGGGAATGCTGGCGCACCTGCTCACGCTACTGGGCTATGTGGTGGTGCTGGGTCAGTATGTGGCGCCGTTGGTGGTGTTTTTGACATTTCGCAACCGTTCGCAGTTCGTGGCGTTCCACGCGCTCCAAGCCCTCTACCTCCAACTGGCAGTTTTGTTTTTGGGCATCCTCGGGGGCGCACTCGCTTGCGTGTTCAGTGTGCTGACCTTAGGGCTGGGAGTTCTCTTGGTTACGCCCATCGCGATTGCGTTCACCGTCGTCGTGTTGTATTACACTCTGCGCCCTGCAATCGAAGCCTCCAGTGGGAACTGGTTCGAGATTCCCGTGGTGGGTCCGTGGGCACGAAACTCGCTCGGTCTATGAGCTATCCTGCCGAGATTGCCTTTGAAGACTCCTCACGCGCCGAACGGCTCTGGGCGCGCCTGCGTGGGGCGGAACCCCAACAATCGCTGTTTGACCAGTTCGCACCCGTGCTCGTGCAGGCGCTGAAGGATGCCCCCGAACCCGACCGCCTCCTGCTCAACTTCGAGCGGTGGGTCGGCACGCTGGGCACAACCCTGACCTATTACCGCCTGTTCGCCGAGTCGCCCCGCATCTTGGAGCCGCTCCTGCGACTGATGGGGCTGTCGCAATATATGGCGGACACCCTGCTCCAGAACCCCGAACTGAGCGAGTTTCTGTTGGAGCCGCGGATCCTCTCGCAACGCCGAACGCGCGCCCAACTCCAGCGCGACCTGAACCGATTGCTCCAACCCTGCACCAGCCACCTGATGCGCTTAGACCGACTTAGGCTGTTCAAACAGCAGGAACTGTTGCGTATCACCGCGCTGGATGTTCTGGGCAAGGCGGACTTGCGAACGGTGGTGGAGTGGCTCTCCGACTTGGCGGATGTGTGTGTGCAGTCCGCGCTCCATATCTGCCACACCGAACTCAGCCAGACGCTGGAGATGCAGGGCGACCCACGGCTCTGTGTGCTGGCGATGGGCAAGATGGGCGCCCGCGAACTGAACTACAGCTCCGACATAGACCTGATTTTCCTCTGCGCCGACCAGCCCGCGCTCGTGGGCAAGCGCGAACCGATGGTCTACCTCCAGCGGCTCTGTGAGGCGGTGGTGAAAGCGCTCTCCGAACCGATGCGACGCGGGATGGTGTTCCGCGTCGACCTGCGCCTCCGTCCCGAAGGGCGAATGGGACCCATCGTCCGCACGCTCCAGTCCGCGCTCCACTACTACGAGAACTGGGCAGAACCTTGGGAGCGTCAGGCGATGATTAAAGCACGACCCTGCGCGGGCGACCTGCAGGTCGGGATGCAGCTGCTGGAACGCCTCCGCCCGTGGGTCTATCGCCCCCAACTCAGCGAAAGCGATTTGCAGGAGATGATAGCCCAGCGCGTCCGCACCGAAGCGCAGACCCGCACCCGCAACGAGTGGGAGACCGACATCAAAAACGGCTGGGGCGGCATTCGCGATATCGAGTTCCCAGTGCAAGCGCTCCAACTGATGTACGGCGGACGGTTCCCCCGACTGCGCACGCCCGCCACGCTGGACGCCCTGAGCCAACTGAGCCGCACACGCCTGATTGACCCGCAGACCGCCCAAGCCCTCTGCGAAGCCTATCGCTTTTTGCGCACGGTGGAACACCGATTGCAACTCCTCTATGGGCACCAGACCCACAGCCTCCCCAGCGAACCCACCGAACGCACCAAGTTCGCCCGGCGCATGGGCTACACCGCGCGCGAACCGTTCGAGCAAGACCTCCAACGCCACCGCTCGGTCGCGCGGGCATTCCGAGAGCAGGTACTCAGCACCGAGGCGTCGACCCCGCCCCAAAGCGACGACCTGCCCATCGAGCTCATCGGCACGGCAGAAGGCAAGACCCTCTGGGAACAGCGCCTCGGCACGATGGGCTTCGCCGAACCCGCGCGCGCCTATCAGGTGCTGACGAACTGGCTGGTGGGCAACCGCTACGGCGCACCGACTCCCGAAGAACGCCGCACCGCAACCCGCATCCTGCCCGACCTGCTCAACACCTGCGCGCGCACCCTCGCACCCGACCGCGCCCTGCTCGCGCTGGAACAGCTCGCCGACGCGCTCCCCAGCCGTGCCATGCTGTTCCGCTCGCTGGAAGCAAGCCCGCTGGTGCTCCATCGCCTCGCCGAACTGGCGCAGTCGCCCCCCTTGTGGCAGACACTGATGGCGCACCTGGAACTGCTGGATATGCTGTTCGGCGAGGAGATTTCTGCCCACGGCGCCAAAACCCGCGCCCAACACCACGAGGCACTCCACCAACGCCTCGCCCACTGCCGAACCGAACGGGCACGACTCAGCAACCTGCGCGCCTACGCCCGACGCGAACGGCTCCGAATCGGCGCGCGCGACCTCTGGGCAGAAACCACCCCCCAACAGACCGCCACCGACCTGAGCGCACTCGCCACCGCGCTCCTCAGTGCCACCCTCCACAGTGCCAGCCCCACAGCAACGCCCCCACTGCTCCTACTCGGCTTCGGCAGTCTGGGCGCCGGCGAACTCGGCTACACCAGCGACTGGGACATCGCCTTCGTCTGCCCCGACGATGCCCACCTCCCCGACGCCCAAGAGCAAGCGGTGCATATGCTCCAACTGTGCCAACAGATGACCGAGATGGGTGCCTTCCCCAAAGTCGACACGCGCCTGCGCCCCGAAGGCGGTGCCGGCGCCCTCGTGCGTACCGCAGAGAGCCTGCTCCACTATTACCAACACCACGCCGAACCGTGGGAACGCTTAGCCAGCGTGCGCACCGACCTCGTGAACCCCTCCGTGCCCTTCGCCGAACCGCTCGTCCAGCAGTGGAACGCCTGGCGCTATCGGGGCGCCCCCACCGCCGATGAGAGCGACGCCATCCGCCACCTGGTTCAGCGCACCCTCTCCGAACGGATACCTCCCGACCAACGCCCGCGCCACCTCAAACTCGGCACGGGCGGACTGGCGACCATCGAGTTCCTCACCGGCTGGCAGGTGCTCCATACCGCCACACCTCACACGCATCCCCCCACGCCCCACACGCTCACCACACTGGACTGGCTCCTCAGGCAGGGGGCGTTGGAGCGTCCCGACTACGAGGTGCTCACCGAAGCGTGGCTCCTGCAGTATCACCTGCGCAATCGGCTCGCACTCCTGTTTGAACCGGCGTCCGAACTCCTGCCCGAAGGCGAGCGGTTCCACCTGGTCGCACGCAGTCTGGGCGAGCCGAGCGATACCGCCTTGCAAGAGCGACTCCAGACCCTTCGGCAAGCCGTAGACGAAATCGCCCACCGCCATCGCCTCCTGTAAGAACGGTTTCTCTGACTGAGTCAACGATGTCGTTCACTGAGTCAACGATGTTTCTTAGTGCGTTGGCGTGGTCGGCGATGCCTTCGGCACACGAACCGCCCGACAGACCGCACGGTAGGAGAGTGTCGACTGAGTGCGAACCCCTTGTGTATGTTGCTACGCAGGTTCTTTGGGGTTTTCGTTTTTGCGTTGTGGGTAGCGATGGCTGTTGCCCAAGTGCCGATACGGTTTGCGCGGTTCCCTGCGCCTTCGCCCGACGGCAAGCAGGTGGCGTTCTCGTGGCAGGGCGATTTGTGGCTCGCTCCGATGGAGGGGGGTCCAGCGCGGCGCCTCACCGTCCACCCTGCCTACGAGTTCGGTCCCCTCTGGTCGCCCGACGGCACGCGGATTGCTTTTACGGCAGACCGTTTCGGCAACGATGATGTGTTTGTGTTGCACCTCACCACGGGCGAGATTCAGCGTTTGACTTGGTTTTCGGGGCGCGACCGTGCGCTCGGCTGGCTCCCCGATGGCTCCGGCGTGATTTTCGAGTCGCGACGCGATTGGGAGCCGTTCGGGGCGGAGTTTGTGCCGTATGTGGCGCCGCTGCGTGGGGGCACGCCGTACCGTCTGCACGATGTCGCAGGCACTCCCGTAGCGCTGGCGCCCGATGGCAAGCAGGTGGCGTTTGTGCGGCGCGATGGCACATGGTGGCGCAAAGGCTATCGGGGCAGTGCGCAGGGCGACCTGTGGCTCACTACGCTCGGCACGCGCAACTTCGTCCGCCTCACCAACACCGACACGCCCGATACCTTCCCCATGTGGGCGCCCGACGGACGCACGCTCTATTTCGTCTCGGAACGCGACGGCACCTTCAACCTCTATGCGATGGATGTGCCGACCAAGCGCGTGCGCCAACTGACCCGCTTCAAAGAGGATGGCGTGCGCTTCCCCCAAATCAACGCGCGGGGCACGGTCATCACTTTTGAGCAAGGGATGGACCTCTGGCGGCTGGAGCTCCCCAGCGGCACGCTCCGCCCGATTAATGTGAGCGCCCCAGCGCTGGACACGCGCACCCCTACCGAAATCACCCGCACCTTCACGGCGAATGTGACGGAGTATGCGATTGCTCCCGAAGCCAAAGAGGTCGCTTATGTCGTGCGCGGCGAGATTTTTGTGACGCGCTTCCCCGACGGAGGCGCCTCCACCAACCTGACCCACACCACCGAGCCAGAGGAGGGGCTGGTCTGGACGAAAGACGGCAAGCACCTTATCTATGTGGGCGAACGCAACGGGCAGACCGACCTATTTCGGGTGACCTCTGACGACCCGAACGAGCCACGCTTGCGACGCGCCACCCGCCACAAGCACGAACCGCTCACGCAAACGCCCGTCAGCGAGACCAGTCCCAAACTCTCGCCCGACGGCAAGTGGCTGGCGTTCCAACGCGGGCAGGGCGACCTCGTGGTGATGAACTTGGAGACCCGCGAAGAGCGCACGCTGGTCTCCTCGTGGAACTTGGGCAACTTCGTCTGGTCGCCTGACAGCCGATGGATTGCTTACGACCAGAGCGATGAGAACTACAACTCCGACATCTGGGTCATCGCGCGCGGCGGGGGCGAACCTGTCAACCTATCGCGCCACCCCCGCAACGACATCGCGCCCTCCTGGTCGGCGGATGGGCGTGCGATGGTCTTCCTCTCGGAGCGTGATACCGACTCGTACAACATCTACCATGTCTATCTGCGGAAGGCGGATTTTGAGCGCACCCGCGCCGACCGCGAAGATGAGGAAGACGACAAGCACGACGCGCCCAAAAAGCCCGACGAGAAAAAGGACGAGCCGACAGTGACAATCGACTTTGAGGACATCCACCTGCGCATTCGGGCGGTGACGCGCTACGCCGAGGGCGTGCAAGAGGCGGTGATTTCGCCCGATGCGGAGCAGATTGCCTACCGCACCGCCTATCAAGGTCAGGCAGACCTCTATGTCATCAAGTGGGATGGCACGGAGGAGCGTCGGCTCACCACCGGCGGGCAGGCACCTTCCAGCATCCAGTGGAGCAAGGACGGCAAGACGCTCTACTTCCTCAGTCGGGGACGGCTCAATCGCATCTCGGCTTCGGGGGGCACCGCGCAAGCCACGCGTACCGACGCACGCATCACCATCAATGTGCCCGCCGAGAACAACTATCTGCTGGATGCGGTCTGGCGCACGCTCAACGAGGCCTTCTACGACCCGAACTTTCACGGTACCAACTGGAGCGCGATGCGCGAGAAGTACCGCCCCTACCTCGCCCACGCCCACACCGACCGCGACCTGACCATCGTGATGCTGATGATGCTGGGCGAGCTCAAATCGTCCCACCTCAGCTTCAGCAAGGGGTCTGGCGAGCCGACAGGGGAGACCCGCTCTGAGACGGGGATGCTGGGCGTGGTGTTCAGCAACCAGCGCGAGGGCGACGGCTTGCTGATCGAGCGGGTCATCCCCAACACGCCTGCCACCCGTCAGGAGGTGAACCTGCAACCGGGCGAGCGCATCATGGCGGTCAACGGCAAGCCCGTCACTCCCACCACGAACATCTGGCAACTGCTGGACAACACGGTGGGCGAGCGGGTGGAACTGCGGGTGCGTCAGGTCGATGGCGCCGAGCGTACGGTGTTTTTGCGCCCCATCTCGCCGACCGCCTACAACGCGGCGCGCTACCAAGCGTGGGTAGCAGAGCGTCGGCAGTATGTGGAGCAGAAGAGTGGCGGCAAGCTCGGCTATGTCCACATCCAGGCGATGAGTGATGCCAGCCTGCGCGTGTTCGAGCGCGACCTCTACGCAGCCGCTCACGGCAAGCAGGCACTGATTATTGATGTGCGCTTCAACGGGGGCGGACGCACGGCGGACTATCTGTTCGGGATGCTCAGCGTGCCGCGCCACGCCTACACCGTCGGGCGCAACGGCAAGCCGGGCTACCCGATCGACCGTCTCCCGCTGGTACCTTGGCACAATCCCATCGCCGTGTTGTGCAACGAGCGGAGTTTCAGCAACGCCGAGATATTCGCACACGGCATCAAGACGCTCAAGCGCGGACCGCTCATCGGCTTGCCCACAGCGGGTGGGGTCATCAGCACCAGCCAACGCACGCTGATGGATGGCAGTAGCGTCGGTGTGCCCCTGCGCGGGTGGTACACCATCGACAAGCACCTCAATCTGGAGGGCAACGGTGCCGTGCCCGACCACCTGGTGGAAGACCTGCCCGAAGACCTGATGGACGGGCGCGACCGCCAACTGGACAAGGCAATCGAGGTGCTGATGCGCCAAATCCGCGACTGAAGTCAGCGGAGGCTGTTTACCCCCTCCGTAGGTTCCCCCTGTGCGCAGGGGGAACCGCTCTTATGCTTCTGCTCCGCCCCTGTCACCCTGAGCCGCAGGCGAAGGGTCTCGATGAGGTGCTTCGCTAGCGCTCAGCATGACGGGGGTGGGGACGCTCAGCATGACGGTGGGGCGTTCAGTAGAAGGGGTTGGAGCACGCGACAAACCCCGTATTCGTCACTCTGAGCCGCAGGCGAAGGGTCTGATTGAGATGCTTCGCTAGCGCTCAGCATGACAAGAGGGGGAACACTCAGCATGACGGTGGGGTGGGGCGTTCAGCAGAAGGGGTTGGAGCACGCGACAAACCCCGTATTCGTCACTCTGAGCCGCAGGCGAAGGGTCTGATTGAGATGCTTCGCTGGCGCTCAGCATGACGGTGGGGCGTTTAGCAGGACAACTCCCCTCTCCGTTTACGGAGCGGGGCTGGGGGTGAGGTGAAAATAGAGATGCTTCGCTGGCGCTCAGCATGACGGTGGGGCGTTTAGCAGGACAACTCCCCTCTCTGCTTGCGGCCGCCAGCCTTCTC
>JBDNDR010000384.1:0-2502 GCA_046718995.1 Fimbriimonadales bacterium | reverse complement strand
AGCGCGCTTTCAGGGTAGTGCCGTTCGGCGTGCGAAATGGGAAGGGATTGTACGGAATGCACTGATTGTCGCGGGCAATTCAGGCAACCAACGCTATCTGCCCTTGATTGAACGCTATCTTCAGCACCCGAACCCGCTCCTGCGCGAGCATGCCGAATGGGCGCACCGACGGCTCACAGAATCCCTTCCTGCGGCAGAATCAGCACCTCATCCACCGTCGCATCGGGCGGAAGGGTAAGGATGTGCAGAACGGTTTGGGCGACGCTTTCGGGACGAATCATTTTGGAGCGGTCTATGGCGGTCTGGTCGCCCCAGATAGCGGTATCCACAGCGCCTGGTAGCACCGCCGAAACACGGATGCCCTGCTTGCGCACCTCTTTCGCCAGAATCCGAGTGAGCATCAGCCCGGCGGACTTCGCACAGCTGTAGGCGCTCAATCCGGCGAACGCACGCATTCCTGCCACCGAAAGCACATTCACCACCTGCCCACTGCCCTGCTCTAACATCGCAGGCACCACGAGTCGGATGGTGTTATACATCCCTTTCAGGTTGCCTTCAAGGGTTGCCCACCATTCATCGGGGTCGCTGTGGGTAATAGGCGCATACGAACGGATGAAGCCTGCGTTGTTGACAAGGATATCGATGCGGTTGGCGATGCTGAGCGTCTTCTGAACCGCCTCGCGCATGGTGCTCATGTCGCTGACATCGGCTTGAAACCAGTGAGCCGTGCCGCCCTGTTGGCGAATCTGGTCGGCGGTGGCTTGGAGCTGCTCGGCGGTGCGTGCAATCAGAACGACCGTTGCACCCTCTTGAGCGACCTGCTTCGCAATCTCCGCGCCGATCCCGCGCCCACCCCCAGTGATGAGGGCAACTTGGTCTTTCAGTCTCTCCATTTGATGGAAAGTATACCTCTTTGTGGCAAAGCGTTGGGGCAGGGTATGCCCCAACGCTCAAGAGGCGCGCTCATCACAGCGTTAGGTGCTGTTTCTAACGTCCCTCGCCTCGCTCGGCGGCGGGAGCGGCATTGGTCGGTTGGCGCGGAGGCGCATCGCTGTAGTCAGGGTCACCGGGGTATTGACGGCATCCGCCCAACAGCGTCATTGTCAAGACCAGCCCAACCATCCATAGGGTGAGTCGCTTGATCGGCATCATCATTCTCCTGCGTATTGATAGCGGTAGGCGCGTAGCCCACTGGGCAAGGTAATAATCTCAAAGAATCGCTCGGTGCGAAGCGCGGCTACATGCCCATCGGCGAAGCCAACTGCACCCACGCCCAGTCGGTAGGGCACACCCCCATAGAGCCGTTCGCCCTCGTAAGCATAGCGTCCCGCGAAGTTCAGCCCACGGTACGGCGAGCTGGCATCGGTTGCATCGGCGGGTGCTGGGTAGCGGTTGCGACAGGTCATGCCGTAATCAAAGCCGAGCGCGTCCACCACCACCGCCACCTCGGCAGGGCGCGCCACTGCCGCCGCCGTGTACGAAGGGGCGAACCGATCCGCTTGGGTGCCGGGCTGACCACAGAACCGACTGGGCGCCGAGCCGAAGTAGGAGTTGCCCGGTGTGAACTGATAGCCACCGACCCCATCCATCATCGCTGTGCCGAACCCTGTCGCCCACATGTTGGTGGCGCCAGGGTCGCGACCCGAATAGAACCGCCACCGCATTAGCATCCCATATGAAAAGATGATTCCGCCACTGCTACGGTTCGGACCGGTCAGTATCGGGTCGTCTTGGCGTCGGGCGTTGGGCGAGTAGAATAGGCGCAGATTCTTCACATACGGCTGAACCTTGAGCATCCAGGAGGCGTCATAGTCAATCCCGTTGCTGGCGTTGGTCTCAGGGTTGTCCTCAACAGCGGGGGCGAATCGCTCGTCGTAGTCCTGCATGTACATCATGTGCGCCTTCATAATCTGGTTGACATTGCTAATCGAGGTAGTTTTGCGCGCTGCATCACGCGCCTGGGCAAACACCGGGAACAGGATTGCTGCCAAGATGGCGATAATCGCAATCACGACCAGAAGCTCTATTAGCGTAAACCCACTCATGACCCGTCTAGCCATCGTTAAGCCTCCTTAGATAGGCGTATACAATAAATACCCTGTTGTTTCAGGGATTCCTGCCTTTTGGGTGCGAGCAAAAGGGATTTTGGCTTTAGAGGTTTGCGCGGTAGAGGGCGTTGGTTTGCGTTTCGGTGACGAAGAGCCATCGCCCGTCGTTGCCCCCGAACTCTAAGTTGGTGATGCCTTTGCCCGGCAGGCTATAGAGCGCTACCTCTTTGCCCTGCTTGTCCAGCTTGGAGACGCCACGCCCGTAATGGGCTATCCAGAGATTGCCAGCACGGTCAAAACGCATGCCGTCGGGCCCAACAGCGCTTGGAGGCAGCTCGGCGAACACCTCTGGCTCACGCGCGACCACCTGACCTTCACGGAGTGCCCAGCGCAGGATTCGGTTGCGTCGGGTCTCGGCGACATACACGAAACGCCCTTCAGGGTCAATCGCAAT
>JBDNDR010000383.1:0-2518 GCA_046718995.1 Fimbriimonadales bacterium | reverse complement strand
ACGCTGTCTGTCCCACCGAGACTTGCTTGAGTTGACACATTAGCCCATGCGCCAAGTGGTACCTTGTGGGCTATCTTCCAGCACAATCCCCAGCGCCTTGAGGTCGTCGCGCACGCGGTCTGCCAGGTCATATAGCTTACGCTGGCGCAGTTCCTGACGCCACGCAATTACGCACGCCATGAGCTTATCCAGAACCTCGCTCTGGGTTCCTGTATCGCTCTGGAGTGGCACGCCCAAGACCGTCTCCATCATCCACTCTAAAGCGTTCAGCAGTGCCTCCAGCTCGCCCGGAGTGTTGGGGTGGCTTGCCAGTTCGGGCGTGTTGAGGCGTTGGTTAATCTCGCGCACGACCTCAAACGCCACGGCGAGGGCTTGGGCGGTGTTGAAGTCGTTGTTCATCGCCTCGGTGAACTGAGTGCGCAACGGCTCGGCAACAGCCGTGTCGGCGGAAGCGGGTTCCGACACCGTCTTCAAAAAGGCACGGGCACGCTCGTAGGCAGTACGCACGCGTTCCAACGCCGACTTCGCTTCGTCCAGCCGCTCATAGGAAAACTCCAGCGGAGTTCGGTAGTGGACGGTCAACAGAAAAAAGCGGATTACAGCCGGTTCATACTGTTGGCGCAGCTCGCGTATCGGCACCACAATCCCGGTGGATTTGGACATCTTCTGCTCCTTGAGCCGTACCGGACCCCAGTGGAGCCAATAGTGCGCAAACACCTGCTTGCAGTCTAAATAGGCTTCGGACTGAGCAATCTCGTTCTCGTGGTGGGGGAAGATTAAGTCCATCCCGCCTGCGTGGATGTCAAAGTTGGGCTGCAGGTACTTGAGGCTGAGTGCGGAGCATTCGATGTGCCATCCCGGTCGCCCCGGACCCCATGGGCTGTCCCATGCAGGTTCGCCCGGTTTGGCAGATTTCCAGAGGGCGAAATCTTCGGGGCGTCGCTTGCGCTCGTCGACCTCGATCCGTGCCCCCGCTTGGAGCTCCTCCACCGAGCGCCCCGACAGTTTGCCATACTCAGGAAACTTCTCTACAGAGAAGTAGACATCGCCATCCACCTCGTAGGCGTAGCCCAGCTCTACCAGTCGCTGAACCATGGCGATAATCTCCTGCATGTTCTCGGTGACCTTGACAAACTGAGGGAGCTTCACACCGAGTGCTTGGGCATCTTCTATGTACATTTTGCTATACTTCTCGGCGACCTCCGTGGTGGAGATCCCCTCCTCGTTGGCGCGCCGAATAATCTTATCATCTATGTCGGTGAAATTCTGCACGAACTGGACTTGGTAGCCGAGCTGTTCGAACCATCGGCGCACCACATCCATCACGATGACCCCGCGCATGTGTCCCACATGGGCAGGCGCTTGGGGAGTCAATCCGCAGGCATACATCGTGACTTTCCCGGGTTCACGCGGCTGGAAGACCTCCTCTTTGCGAGTGAGCGTATTGTACAAGCGCAGCTCCGCCATAGCGATGGGATTATACCCATGAGATTACGGGTTTTGAGGCAACCCCGTATTAGTTCAGAGAGGAGCTCCCCACGCAGATGGCACAATCTCTACAGAGGCGCGGGGACACCCCCGGCAGTGGCAAGACGGAGCTGAGGTGGCTAATGATTTCGACGACTCTCATCAGCACCGTCCAGCGCCACCGCCACACCCCCTGCGACCTAATTCGCAGGGGGGTTTTTTAAATGCCGAGAGGCGGGTGGGGAGGAACCCGCCTCTCCTGGGGTAGGGGAGGTGCGACCAAGTTTAGCAGGAGGTTCTCAAGGTCAACCTGTACCCTGTCGCTATCGATGATTATCGGCAGAGCCACCTGTTATCCTTAGGGGGGTTGGGACGCCCGTCCAAGCATCACTTGGACGGGCGTTAGATTGTAAGGGGTTCGGGTTCTACGCGTTCGCCTCGTGGGTCAAACAGCCCTACCCGCAGCTCGCGGGCAGCTTCCTCCGCCTGAGGGTCAATCCGAAAGCCCATGATATACATCCGATAGGGTGCTGGGTATCCCAGTTCGGCAAGCCGGTTGCGGAAACTTTCTGCGCGGATGCGGTTCGCCCACTCGCGCACGGTGCGCTGAGCCAAGCGTGCCTTTACCTCTACAATCACGGTGAACGGCTGTCCCTGAGCATCTTCACAGACCGCGATGAGGTCGAGCTCAATGTCTGAGCGCAGCGGCTGGGGCGGCTTTAGGAACTTCCACCCCTTCTTCCGCGCCATATACTCAAGGGCGTCTTCTGCTTCACCCTCCAAAGTCAAGCCATAAGCATTCGCCACACGCTCCATATACTGACGCGTTTCGCGGATTTCTCGCGTGTGCTGTTGTTGCACTTCCAGTATCTCCTGCTGGGTTTCTTGCAGTTGCTGGATGGCTTGCGTATGCTGTTGCTGTACGCCCAACATCTCCTGCTGGGTTTGCTCTAAGCGTTTTACAGCCTCCACCAATCGCTCTACAACGGTCGTGAGGCGAGCGAACTGTTCGGGCAGTTGCAAAAGCTCCTCCCCCAACAAGATGAAACGA
>JBDNDR010000382.1:0-2525 GCA_046718995.1 Fimbriimonadales bacterium | reverse complement strand
CGATGGTGTCCTGCTCGCGCTGGTCGCTGTGGAGCACCACCGAGATGAGCCGTCGCCCATCCTTAGAAGCCGAGCCAGCGAAGCAGAACCCTGCCTGGCGCGTGTAGCCCGTCTTGAGACCCTCCGCATAGGGATACATCTTCAGAAACTTCGCCTTATTCACCATCCAGAGGTCTTCCTGATTGATGGAGCGCTCCACGATGTAGTAGGGTTCCGCCACAATCTGGCGCAGAGTCTCGTTTTCCATCGCGGCGCGTGCGATAAGCGCCAGGTCGTAGGCGGTCGAGCGGTGGCGCGGGTCGTGTAAGCCGTGAGGGTTCACAAAATGGGTTCGGGTTGCACCCAGCTCTTTGGCGCGCTCGTTCATGAGCTGGGCGAACGCCTCCACCGAACCTGCAACATGCTCGGCGAGGGCGACCGCCGCATCGTTCGCCGAGCGGAGCATCAGGGCATAGAGCAGGTCGCGCACCTTGACCTTTTCGCCCACGCGCAGGTTCATAGAGCTCGCCTGGGTCTGAACCGCCTTCTCGGAGGCAGTGACCCACTCGTCCAGCTGGCACCGCTCCAGCACCACGAGGGCGGTCATCACTTTGGTCAGGCTGGCGGGGGGCATCGGCTGGCGGGCGTTCTTTTCGTACAACACTTGCCCGTTGCTGGCTTCCATCAAAATTGCACTCTTCGCTCGGACGGTGGGCGTCTGGGCAAGTGCCATTCCCAGCGCCAACATCCCCAACAACAGTGCCACCCTGCGCATAGAGTGCCAATACGCTCTGGGTTGACCTTCTCCTGCTAACCGATAGGGTACACTTGTAGCGCACGATGGACGAGCTAATCACGATCGATGAGTTCAAACAGGTTCAGCTGCGCGTGGCGACGATTCGTGAGGCACAGCCAGTGCCTAAATCCACCAAACTCCTCAAACTGACCATCGACCTGGGCGACGAGACCCGAACCCTCGTTGCGGGCATCGCGGAGAGCTATACCCCCGACCAACTGCTGGGTAGGCAAATCGTCGTCGTGGCGAATCTGCAACCTGCGATGATACGCGGTATCGTCTCGGAAGGGATGCTGTTGGCGGCGGATGTGGACGACCAAGCCATCTTGGTCGCGCCCGACCGTGAAGTGCCCAACGGGAGCGTGGTGCGATAGCCATGAGTCGTTCCCAGACGGTCGCCGAGCCGAAACTGCCCCCCATCCTCCACAAGGTCTGGTTAGACGAGCGCAAAATCAAACGCAAGGTGCGCCGAATCGCCCGCCAGATCGACCGCGATTACGCTGACCAACTGCCCCACCTCGTCACCGTGATGAAGGGCGGACTGTTCTTCCTGACCGACCTGGCACGCGCCCTCACCATCCCCCACACGCTGGACTTCTTAGCCATCACCAGCTACGGACCCCAGTCGCGCAGTGGCGAAGTGCGTATCACCAAAGACCTCGATGACCCCATCGCCGGCAGGCATGTGATTATCGTGGAAGACATCTTGGATACCGGGCTGACCCTGTCGTATATCTACAAGAATCTGGAGCGACGCAAACCTGCCAGCCTCAAAGTGTGCGTGCTGTTAGACCGACCCTATCGACGGCTGATCGACATTCCCATCGCCTACAAAGGGTTCGATGCGCCCGATGAGTTCCTGGTCGGCTATGGGCTGGACTGGCGTCAGCAGTACCGTAGTCTGCCCTACATCGGGATTATCAAGTCCGAGGTCCTTCGGGCAGAGATGGGGGGCTAAACTGGATGGAAGGCGACTCCCCGACCCCAACGCTCACCGATATTGTCTATGCCCTGCTGTTCGTGGCAGAGGCGCCACTGAGTGTGGCGACCCTCGTCGAGGTGACGGGCGAAGCCCCTGAAGCCGTAGAAGCAGCGCTCCAGACGCTCCAACGCCAGTTGACCCAGTCGGGACCGTTGCAGGTGGTGGCAATCGCAGGCGGCTATCAGTTAGCCACGAAACCCGACTATGCGTTCTACATCACGCGCCTGCTCAAACCGCCTGCGCGACCGCTCTCACGCTCAGCGCTGGAGGTGCTCGCTATCATCGCCTACGAACAGCCCGTCACCCAAGCCCAGATAGACACCTTGCGGGGAGTCGATAGTAGCCACACGGTGCGACTCCTGCTGGCGAAGGGACTCATCCAAGAGGTCGGGCGCAAAGAGGTACCGGGCAGACCCATCCTCTATGGCACGACCGCCCAGTTCTTGCACTATTTCGGTCTCAACAGCTTGGACGACCTGCCCGAGAAGCCCGAAGCAAGCGACTGACCCTTCGTGGCAATTAGATGTAGGCGCCTGTCGCTCTGCCATACCCTTTGTCACCCTGAGTACCCTCCTTCGTCACCCTGAGCCATACCCCATTCGTCACCCTAAGCCGCAGGCGAAGGGGCTGATTGAGATGCTTCGCTCCGCTCAGCATGACGGGGTAGGTCTTGGGGGGGTGCGCCCTTGTCCGTCACCCTGAGCCGCAGGCGAAGGGTCTCAGAGATGCTTCGCTTCGCTCAGCATGACGGGGTAGGTCTTGGGGTGG
>JBDNDR010000381.1:0-2534 GCA_046718995.1 Fimbriimonadales bacterium | reverse complement strand
GCCGCCGCTGTCAGTCAAAATCGCACGCGACCAGCTCATGAACCGATGAAGCCCGCCCAAGCGCGCCATCCGCTCCGCGCCCGGGCGCAGGTAGAGGTGGTAGGTATTGCCCAAGATAATCGGGAAGCCGAGCGTTTCCAGCTCCTCTTGGCTGAGGGTTTTGACCGTCGCTTGGGTGCCGACAGGCATGAACACGGGCGTTTCTATCACGCCGTGCGGGGTATGCAAGCGTCCCAGCCGAGCGTTGGAGCGCGCCGAATGCTGGAGGACTTCAAACCGAAAGCCTTCGCTCACTCCTCGTAAACTCCGGCGTAGACGGCTTGGATGACCTCATAGGGGGTGGTAATGCCCCTCAAGATTTTGTCGCGCCCATCGTCCAGCATTGTGCGGAAGCCTTCCTTACGAGCGATCTGGGCAATCGCATCGCTGGAGGCACGGCTCACAATCGCTTCACGGATGGCTGGGGTAATACGCAACAGTTCAAAAATCCCGATGCGCCCTCGGTAACCCGTGCCACGACAGTTGTTGCATCCCTTCCCGATGAAAAACTTGCACTGAGGCAGTGCCTCTTTGGGAATCTGCAGTGCGGCGATTTCGTCAGGGGTCGGCTGATAGGGCACGCGGCAATCGGGACAGATGGTGCGAACCAGGCGCTGTGCCATAGAACACTGCAGGGTCGCCGCCACGAGATAGTCTTCCGCGCCCATATCCAGCATTCGGCTGAGCGTCTCTATGGCGTTGTTGGTGTGGAGCGTGGACAGTACCAAGTGCCCTGTGAGCGCCGCCTGAATGCCAATCTGAAGCGACTCGCGGTCACGAATCTCGCCAATCATAATCACATCGGGGTCGTGGCGGAGCATCGCACGCAGGGCGCGGGGGAAAGTGATTTTCTCGGTGACCTGCACCTGCATCACATTGTCGGGGAACTCGTACTCTACGGGGTCTTCCACCGTCACGATGTTGCGCCGGATTCGGTCCAGCGTGTGGAGCGAAGCGTAGAGTGTGGAGGTCTTTCCTGAACCGGTGGGTCCGGTAACCACCAGCATACCATAAGCGACCTGCAGGCTCCTGCGCCAGTTTGTGATGACCTCTTGGGGCATGCCGAGCGAGTCGAGTTTGACCTGCATCTTCGCGGGGTCTAAGATACGCATCACGATGCGTTCCCCATTCAGCGTCGGGATACAGGAGACGCGGGCGCTGAGCCGTCGATCCATATACTCCATATCGATGCGCCCATCTTGTGTATCGCGCTTCTCGTCTAAGTGGAGGTTCGCGGCGAGTTTCACCCGTGCGACCATCGACTGTGCCAAGTCGGCTTGGGTGATGACCTCGTGTTCGTGAAGCACGCCATCGACACGGAACCGAATGCGCAGGGCGTTGAACTCAGGGTGCATATGGATATCCGAGACGCCCATCTCGAGCGCTTGGATGAACATCTGGTCTACGCGTTGCACGGCGATGGAGAGCTCTTCGCCGCCCATCTCGCGTGCCACGCCCGCATGGCGCATAATCAGCCGAAACATTCTACCAGACCCACGCAGATACATCGCTTTCTGTTGCCTCCTGAGTAAAGATTAGACGGCGCAGGCAGGATTCCTGTTGCGCTGTCCCGAACTATGGGCTTGCAATCGCACACGCTGGGGTATACTAAAGGTAGACTTTTTTCTACCACAGGAGGCGTTATGGCAAACATGACCGATAAGCAGAAGTCGCTGGAAGCCGCCATCGCTCAGGTCGAGCGTCAGTTTGGCAAAGGTAGTGTGATGCGCTTGGGCGAGGCAACCCGATTGCAAGTGGAATCGATTCCCACAGGCAGTACCTCGTTGGATATGGCGTTGGGGGTGGGCGGTATCCCGCGCGGACGAATCGTTGAAATCTACGGCACCGAATCGTCGGGTAAGACCACGCTCGCACTCCACATGATTGCCGAAGCCCAGAAGCGGGGTGGCAACGCGCTGTTCGTGGATGCGGAACACGCTTTAGACCCCGACTACGCCCGCGCGCTCGGAGTGGATGTGGATCGGCTCTTCATCTCTCAGCCCAGCACTGGCGACGAGGCGTTGGAGATTATGGATACCCTCATCCGCAGTGGCGCCTTTGATATTGCGGTGCTGGACTCGGTCGCTGCCCTGATGCCCCGCCAAGAGGTGGAGGGCGATATCGGTGATGTGACGGTCGGCGCGCAGGCACGGCTGATGTCGCAAGCCCTGCGTAAGTTGGGCGCCTCCGCCGCGAAAAGCAATACCGCGGCAATCTTCATCAACCAGATTCGTGAGAAGGTCGGCGTGATGTACGGCAACCCTGAGACGACGCCCGGTGGACGCGCACTCAAGTTCTGGGCTTCCGTGCGATTGGAAGTCCGACGCGTGGATAATATCAAGCAGGGCAACGAGATTATTGGGGTGCGTACCCGTGTCAAGGTGGTCAAGAACAAAGTCGCCCCACCGTTCAAGCAAGCCGAGTTTGACATGATTTTCGGCAAGGGGATTTCCAAGACGGGCGACCTGTTAGACCAAGCGCTGGCGATGGGGATT
>JBDNDR010000380.1:0-2538 GCA_046718995.1 Fimbriimonadales bacterium | reverse complement strand
CACCTGTTCGAAATCGGGCGCGTGTTCGCTTTGGGCGAACACGGCTACCACGAATGGCTCCATCTCGGACTGCTTAGCACAGGGCAACTCCACCCGCCTCACTGGTCAAGCAAGCCCACCGAGACCGACTTCTACATCTTCAAAGGGATGATAGAGCATCTGATGCAGGGGCTGGGGATTGCAGCGCGGTTTGTGCCTGCCGAGGCACATGACCATCGCTTCCATCCGGGGCGCTCTGCCTATGTTCACGATGCGAACGACCAGCGGCTGGGGATTATGGGCGAACTGCATCCCGAAATCGCTGGGCAATACGAGTTTCGGCACCGAGTCTACCTTGCCGAGTTCGGGCTGACCACACTGATGCACTCCGCCCAACACACGGTTCACTATCGCCCTCTGCCTGCGTTCCCACCCGTCCTGCGCGACATTGCGATTCTGGTGGAACAGCGTGTGCCCGTGGGCACCCTGTTTGACACCATTCGCCGGGTGGGCGGCGGGCGTCTGGAATCGGTGCGCCTCTTCGACCGCTACACGGGTTCCCATGTGCCTGAGGGCTGGCATAGTTTGGCATTCTCGTTGGTGTTCCGCGACGCCGAGCGCACCCTCACCGATGAGGAGGTCAACGCGCAGGTACAGGCAATCTTTGAGGCGTTGGAGCGTGAACACGGCGCCCAAGTCCGACGATGAGGCAAGTGCGTTCTGCCCCAGCGGGGTCGCTCGTGGAGCAGGTGGCGGAGACGCTTGTTCAGGCGCTTCGTGAAGACCTGGCACGCCAAGCGCGGTTCCGTATTGCCCTCGCGGGAGGTAGCACGCCGCGCGCTCTATACGAACGGCTCGCCCAGCCCGATTATCGCTCCGCCGTGAATTGGGAGCGGGTGCGCTTCTTCTGGGGCGACGAGCGCTATGTGCCCCACGACCATCCGCACAGCAACTATCGCATGGCTTACGAAGCGTGGCTCAAGCCCTTGAGCCTACCCAAAGCGTGCCTGAACCCCATGCCTACCGATTGCGAAGACCCCGACGAATGCGCCCACCGGTACGAGTCACTCCTCCGAGCAGAGTTCTACGGGAGTGGCTCTGCCCCCATAGATGACACGGAACGGGGTCAACCCGTGCCTCCACCCCGCTTTGACCTCATCCTGCTGGGGATGGGCGACGATGGGCATACCGCCTCGCTATTTCCCGGCGATTCGGCGTTGCAAGAGCGGGTGCGTTGGGTGGTGCCAGCGATAGCCCCCTTTGAGCCTCACCAACGCCTGACCCTGACCCTCCCTGTGCTGAACCGAGCGCGGCGCGTGTGGTTCCTTGTAACGGGTGAAAGCAAGCGTACCATACTCCAGCGAGTGTTCGCTGGCGAGCCGTTCCCTGCAAATGCTGTTCAGCCCGAAGCGGGCGAGTGCGTCTGGTGGCTGGATGAGGCGTTGGTGTAGCGTCTTTCTTCCCTGACGCTCAGCACCTCACCGCACCCCCTACCCCGCGCCGCAAGCAGAGTCTGCCTAGATACCCACCCCGTCAGGCGGAACGCCCCCACCCCGTCATGCTGAGCGTCAGCGAAGCATCTCAGACCCTTCGCTTCGCTCAGGGTGACGAATAGGGAGACTCAGGGTGACGGTTGAGGGGGCAGACACAGAGCAACGAGCAAGGGAAACCTTACGGAGGACGACAACCTTCTATCCCAAACCCAGCGCGTTTACCCTAACTTGCCCATATTGTCCCCAACTCTTTTTGACAACTGTCCAATTTGGGTATATAATATAACTGGAAGCTCCATCCACACGCTGGAGGCTTCATAGGCACTTGTGCAAAAGGCAAGGGATACGCCAATCCCCCGGAAAGTTCTCCACCTTTGGCACTGAGCAGGCTGAAAATGAACGCGAACGGTAAATGCCGTTCGGCAGACCAAACAGACTCAATAAGGAGGATATGGACGATGTATAAGAGCGTGTCGAGAGTTCAGTGCGCCTTGAGACGCACCATAGCGAGTAGTGTGGTCGTTGCCGGTCTTGCGAGTGCTGTTTCGGCACAAACCTCGTTCTTTATGGGCTTGGGTGACCTGCCCGGAGGCGGGTTCAATAGCCGGGCTTATGGCGTCTCGGCGGACGGATCGGTCGTGGTGGGTGTGAGTGCCTCGGCAAACGGCACTGAGGCGTTTCGGTGGACGCCGTCAGGGGGCATGCAAGGGCTGGGCGACCTGCTCGGAGGAGTGTTCAGTAGCACTGCCTATGGTGTCTCGGCGGACGGCAGTGTCGTGGTGGGTTCTGGTTCCTCGGCGAACGGACAGGAGGCGTTTCGGTGGACAGCGTCGGGAGGCTTGCAAGGGCTGGGCGACCTGCCCGGAGGCTCGTTCGGAAGCCACGCCTATGGCGTCTCGGCGGATGGCTCGATCGTGGTCGGGGATGGTACGGTGTACACCTATTCGTCGGAGGCGTTTCGGTGGACGGCGCCGGGAGGCTTGCAAGGGCTGGGCGACCTGCCCGGAGGCGGGTTCTGGAGCGAAGCCTATGGCGTCTCGGCGGACGGTTCGGTCGTGGTGGGTTC
>JBDNDR010000038.1:0-10711 GCA_046718995.1 Fimbriimonadales bacterium | reverse complement strand
TCAGCCGAACGCTGAGCCGCTGGGCACGCAAAGGTTGGGTCAGCACAAACCGCAAATCGGTCATCCTCAAAGACCCTGCGCCCTTCCAACTGATGACTGACCGTATCCAAGAAGTTGCTTAATTAAAAGCCTCCCAATCGATGTATAATGAGGCATCCGATTGGGAGGCAACCATGCGCAGGAATCTGTGGAAACAGGGGTTCACCCTGATTGAGCTTTTGGTCGTGATTGCCATTATCGCCATCCTGGCGGCAATCTTGTTCCCCGTCTTTGCCCAAGCACGCGAAAAGGCACGCCAGACCGCCTGTCTTAATAACACCAAACAGATTGGTTTGGCGTTCCAAATGTACACGCAAGACTACGATGAGCACACTCCTCAAAACCGCGTTCCGATTAGTAGCCGAACCATCAACGGCGCACGATGGGCATGCTATAACAACACTTGGGGTCAGCCTCAGGGGGCACCGGCATTCTTCCACTGGCACGATCTGTTCCAGCCCTATATGAAAAGCACTGAGGTCTTAGTCTGTCCCGCCAACCCGAACCGTGCCTATGGCGACCCAAATGTACTCCGCAATGAGTATTACCCACCGGGCGACCGGCGAGGGGCGGCGGGCTATGCGGTCAATGTGGCGATGGTCATAAGCCCCTCCACATGGTGGAATGGACGCTCGCTTGCCAGTGTGCCCCGCCCGGCGCAAACGGTCACCTATTTTGAAACATGGTGGACCTGCCCCGACCTCGGTTGGTGGTCGCTTTACGGTGCAGACCTCTGGCGACACAACGGCGGGATGAATGTCATCTATGCCGACCATCACGCCAAGTGGGTCAAAGTCTGGAGTACCCTACGCACGCGCCACACCCGCCAGCTGGAAGATAACCACTGGTGGTCGGTCATGGTCGAGTCGACACCTACTTACGGCGACCTCAACTGGCTCATTCAGATTGAGACCGAAGCGGTGAACCTAATCAACCAGTACAATCCCGAGCGTCGGTAAAGCCTACTTCAGGGGCACCAGGACCGCCGAGAAGATAGCTTCATGTTGACGAATCGCCGAAAGCGTACTGTCGGGTGGTGCGCTATCCAACTGGATGCGTGCCACCGCCGACTCGGCGCCTTCAAACACCACATTCTCGGTCTCTTGCACATTGATGTTCGCCTCGCGGAGGCAGTTGAACACATGCGCTAAGACCCCGACCCGATCGAGGTGGCGCACCACCAGCAGGTACTGGGCAGGCGTGCGCGTTGCCAGATTGACTACATTCGGCACCTCGCCCGTCGTCATGTAGCAGTGGACAATACGCACCACCTCATCGGCAATTGCCTCCTGTGCCTGTCGGGTTGAGGCGCCGATGTGATGCGTGCCGTACACATTCGGTAGATGGAAGAGGGCAGGTGGGTCAAAAGTGGCTTCGCCTGCGCTGGGTTCGGCTTCAAACACATCCAGCCCGGCGCGAATCCCTTTCTCGCGGATTGCCCACTCCAACGCCGATTCGTCCACCACTTCCGCGCGCGCTGTGTTGATAAAGTAGGCACCCGCTTGCATCGCCTCAAAGAATGCTCGATTGCAGAGGTGGTGCGTTTCGGGCGTGAGCGCCACATGCACGCTCACGATGTCGGCTTCGCTGGCGATATCCAACGGTGTGGCACGGTAGCCGATTCCGAACTGTTGCGCACGCTCAGGCGTCAGTGAACGGCTCCAACCAATCACGCGCATCCCAAACGCATGCGCTCGAAGAGCCATCTCTTGACCGATATTGCCCAAGCCGATGAGTCCCAAGGTGCCACCTTTCAAGCCGCGCGCCTCGCTGAACTCTTTCTTGTTCCAGCGCCCCTCACGCAGCTGCTGGACATTATCGGGGATGCGCCGGTCTAAACTCAAAATCAGCCCGAACGCCAGCTCAGCGACCGCCACGGCGTTCTTACCCGGACAGTTCGCCACATAGATCCCGCGCTTGGAGGCGGTGGCGACATCGATGGTGTTCACGCCTGCCCCTGCCCGAATGACCAAGCTCAAGTCGCCTGCTTCCAACATCGGGGCGGTCACTTTGGTGGAACGGACAATCAGAATCTCGGGATTATGCGTTCGGAGGGCTTGTACCAGGCTCTCCTCTTTGAGCGCAGGGTCGTAAATCACCTCACAACCTAACCTGCGCAGACCTTCTAAGCCACTCTGCTCGAACTTGTCTGCTACTAAGACCTTCATCGTCGTCTCCTGTGGAAGGGTTTCTCTGCTTCGGTGAGAGTTCCTATCGGGGTTGGGACAGGTGGACGCCAGCCGACCAGCTGTTCCAGATGGTGTGCCAGCGTTGCAAGGGGTAGCCCCACGACATTGAAATAGCAGCCCTGCACGCGCTCGACCAAGAGTGCGCCATACTCTTGAATGCCGTAGGCGCCGGCTTTATCGAACGGTTCGCCCGTTTGCAGATACCACTCGATCCACTCCTCGGTGAGGGTACGGAAGGTGACGCGTGAGCGGGGCGCGTCCAGCACCTGTTGGACGGTTTGACCCTGCTGACGCAAGAGCAGGCAGAGCGCGGTAATCACCGTGTGAGTTCGCCCTGAGAGCGTGCGCAACAATCTTCGGGCGTCGTCGGCATCACCGGGTTTGCCCAAGAGCGCGCCGTCTAAGACCACAATCGTATCGGCGGCGATGATGAGCGCATCGTCGTAGTGGGGGGCGACTGCCTCGGCTTTAGCGCGTGCCAACTGCTTGGCAACCTTCGCTGGGGTGCGGGTGCTGTGAGGCAGGCGCTCCTCAATCTGCGCAGGATGCACAGAAAACGCCTGCCCGAACAGCCGTAGCAGTGACTGGCGTCGGGGCGATTGCGATGCCAGTACCCAAGGAACCATACTCAAAGTATCTCAGCCGCCGTGATGATGCTCTGGGCGACATCTTTCATGGTTTTATTTTGATTGCGCGCCATAAAGTGGATTCGTCGGAACGCCTCCGACTCGCTCAGACCCAGCCGATCCATCAAGATACCTTTCGCTCGCTCAATCAGCTTACGTGTTTCTAAGGCTTCCTGAAGCTCTTTTACTTCCTTGTCTTTTGTTTGGAGTTCTCGGAAACGGGTCAGCGCCACATTGATGGCAGGCGAGAGTTCTTGTTTGCGGAACGGTTTGAGTAGGTAGGCGTAGGCGCCTGCCGCGGTCGCCTGATTGACCAGTTCCTCTTCCGCATAGGCGGTCAAGAAAACAATTGCGCAGGGATGCTCGTTCACAATCTGCCGTGCTGCCTCAATGCCATCCATCACAGGCATACGGATGTCCATAATCACCACATCAGGTTTTGTTTGCAGAGCAACCCGTACCGCATCTTCGCCTGTCTCCGCCTCGCCGACCACCTCGTAGCCGAGCTGTTCTAGCTGGGTTCGCACCATCAGGCGGGTCAGCTCCTCGTCTTCGGCTATCATAACGCGGGTTGGTGATTTGAATGTATCCATAGTCTTCCCTCCATCTCTCTAAGTTCGCTTCTCTCGTTGTGCTAAATAGCGTCGTGCCATCTCCAACTTGCCTGCTGTGGTATAACAAGGGCTGCTGGGAGCGAGGGGCAGGGAGACCGGTTCCTGAGTAAACGCCGACTGATAGATGGCGGTAATCAGCTCCAACGCACGGCGCCCATCATGCGCGGAGACCGTAGGTGGACGCCCCTCTTGCACCGAACGCACAAAGTCATGAAGCTCAGCGGTGTGCCCTGAGACTTCCGTGTCTGGGATCTCACGACAGGCGTCGGCAATCTGCACCAGCCGACTCTCTTGCCGTGAATGGGGTCTAAATGGGAACATCTGGATGGTGCCCTGCGTGCCCAGGATTAGCATCCGGCTGGAGTCGTTTTCCAGCTCGGCACAGGTCGAGGCACAGAAGCTCGCACGCAAACCGTAATCCCACCGCATCGTCGCGAGGCACCAGTCCTCTACTTCTATCTGATGGGCGATGGTGTCCATGCTGGCGTCCACAGCGCTGGGTAAGCCCAGCAGGTAGACCAGCAAATCCACATGGTGCGAAGCTTGATTGATGACCGCTCCGCCGCCCTCCGTTGCCCACTTCCCGCGCCATGGCACTTCATAGTACATCGGTCGGCGCCACCAGAGGCAGTGGGTCTCCGCATAGAACGGTTCTCCAATCAACTGTCGATCCAGCACCAGCTTGGCACGACGTACATCGGATTCGTAACGCAGTTGGAACACGACCCCCAAGTTTCGGTTCGCACGCTCGGCTTCGGCAATCATCGCATCGGCTTCTTCCAAACTGATAGCGAGCGGTTTCTCCACCAGCACATGCTTGCCCGCCTGAAGCGCTTTGATGGCTAAGGGGGCGTGCAGGTGGTGGGGCACACAGAGGCTGACCATCTGAATATCTTCGCGGCGGAGGAGGTCGTCCTCCTCAACGCTCCAGAACGGCAGGTTGTAGCGTCGGGCGAACGATTGTGCCCGCTCTTCGTCAATATCTACGACACCCACGACACGCGCAGAGGGCAACTGCTGGTACGCCTTGACATGCGCACTCGCAATACCGCCCGCACCGATGATGCCTATGCCTACCTGGTTCATTTTCTAACCTCTGTTTCGAGACAGTCTTTGCGTCTCGGAGCGCAGTGCCACCAGTATTGTACCCGCTTTGAAACCATTTTCCTTCTGGGGGTATACTGCGCTCTGATGACGCCGTATTTTTTTGACCCCAGCGTGGTGCATTATCAGTTCTCCGAGTCGCATCCGCTCAAACCGGAGCGGCTGGTGCGGCTCAATGCCCTGCTGGAAGCCTATGGGCTATTCGAGGGACTGGACCGGCAGGTGCCACCCCGCTGTGAGCTTCGCGAGATTGAGCGTCTTCATACGCCCGAATATGTTTCGGTCGTACAGGCACTGAGCGAAGGGGCGCCCATACCCGATGCCCATCGGTGGGGATTCTCTGCCTACGGCGACAACCCACCCTTTGTGGGGATGTGGGAGCCGATTATGGGCTATGTGTCTGCTACCGTCGCCAGCGCCTATGCGGTCTGCGACGGCGTACCGTTCGCCATCAATATCACGGGGGGACTGCACCACGCCCTGCCCGACCGAGCCAGCGGGTTCTGCGTGTTCAACGACCCGGCGATTGCGGTGGCTATCTTGCGCGAGCGGTTTGCGCGCGTGGCGTATCTGGATATAGACCTCCATCACGGCGACGGCGTCCAGTGGATGTTCTACCATGACCCCACCGTGCTAACGGTCTCCATTCACGAAGGAGGGCAGTGGCTCTTTCCGGGCACGGGGTCAGTCAACGAGTTAGGCGAAGGCGAGGCGGAGGGCACTGCGGTCAATATCCCGTTAGCCCCGTTCACCACCGACGACATCTGGTGGGAGGCGTTCATGCAAGTGGTGCCCACAGCCTTTGAGCGGTTCCAGCCTGAGGCGCTCGTTCTGCAGATGGGTTGCGACCCGCACGATTTAGACCCGCTGGGGCACTTGAGCCTCACCGCTCAGGGGTGGGTACGAGCGGTGGCTTGGGCGAAGTCGCTCGGCATCCCGACGGTCGCTTTAGGCGGTGGGGGCTACAACCTCACAACCGTGCCCCGAATGTGGACGCTGGCAATCGCCACGCTTGTGGGGGTGGAACTGCCCGACGAGACGCCTGAGCCGTACCCATGGCATGCCCAAATCCCGCGCTTGAGCGATACCCAAATCCCATCGGTGGACCCTGCCAGCTTGGAGTTCGCCACACGCTATGCTGAGGCGCAGGTAGAGTTCTGGAAGCGGTATTGGGCGCGTCGCTGATTAGACCGGCTGGCTTACCTTGAGGGGGATTGGTTTACCCCGATGTTTCCCACGCAGTTGTCCGCAGGCGGCGTCAATATCGTGCCCGCGTTCCATCCGTTGCGAGACCTCTACACCCGCCTGTTCCAGAATCTGGCGGAAGCGTTGCACGCGCTCAGGGTCAGGACGCTGGTACTGGTCGGGCGTGGGCACATAGTTGAACGGGATGAGGTTGACCAAGCAGGGTATTCCACGAAGCCGTTGAGCAAGCAGGCGGGCGTGTTCAGGCGTATCGTTCACCTCGCGCAGAAGGAGGTACTCAAAAGTCACGCGGCGATGGGTACGCTCAAAGTAGTCTTTCGCCGCTTGCAAAAGTGTCGCCACATCCCACTTGCGGTTCACGGGCATAATCTTAGCGCGGGTTTCGTCATCGGGAGCGTGCAGGGAGATTGCCAAAGTGATTGGGAGCCGATGCTCGGCGAGTTCGTAGATTTTTGGCACGATTCCAACCGTAGAGACGGTCATTCGGCGCATGCTGATACCGACCTCGTCATGGATTATCTGGAGGGCACGCACCAGGTTCGGCAGGTTCAGCAGCGGTTCGCCCATGCCCATCATCACCACATGCGTGATGGGGCGCTCGCTGAGCCGTTGGAGGTGGAGCAGTTGGTCGACGATTTCGCCTGCGCTTAGGTTGCGTGTGTAGCCCCCTTGCGCGGTGGCGCAGAACCGACAGCCCATCGCACAGCCCACTTGGGTGGATAGGCACACGGAGACGCGCTCCTCATAGGGCAGTAGCACGCATTCCACCTCGTTATCGTCGGCGAGCTTCAAGAGGCACTTGATGACCCCATCGCGCGAGCGCTGGGTGATGTCTATCTGGTTGGGCGTGATGAGGGCGACCTCACGGAGCTGTGTGCGCAGGCGTGCCGGTAGGTCGCTCATCGCCTCAAACGAGGTGACCGCCCTTCGGTAGACCCACTGCGCAATCTGGTTGCCCCGATAGGCAGGTTCCTCACACCGATTGGCAACCCATTCACGCAACTCGGAGGTACTCATCCCAACCAAAACAGTCGGTTCGGTCATCGTTCCAGATTGTACCTGTTCGTTGGCTATCCCGCTCGCCAGAACGGGTACACTTATAGGCGTATGGAAGCACCGAACGGCGTGGAGAAACTCATCATTATCGGCTCCGGTCCTGCAGGCTACACCGCTGCACTTTATGCGGCGCGTGCTAATTTGGAACCGCTCCTCTTCGCAGGCATCCAACCCGGCGGGCAGTTGATGATTACGACCGATGTAGAGAACTATCCGGGCTTTCCCGAAGGGATTCAGGGACCCGAAATGATGGAGCTGTTCCGTCAACAGGCGGAGCGGTTCGGCACCCGTATTCTTTACGAAACCATCACCCAAGTTGATTTCAGCCAGCGTCCGTTCACCGTGTTCAGCGATTCGGGCAAGGCGTACCGAGCGCACGCAGTGATTGTGGCGACCGGGGCATCGGCGAAATGGCTCGGTCTGGAATCGGAAGCACGCTTGCAAGGGCGTGGGGTCTCCGCATGCGCGACCTGCGACGGGTTCTTCTTTCGAGGGAAGCGCGTGGTAGTGGTCGGCGGGGGCGATACCGCAATGGAAGAAGCCATCTACCTGACCAACCACTGCGAGAAGGTCTATGTCGTTCATCGGCGCGACCAGCTCCGTGCCTCCAAAATCATGCAAGACCGCGCCTTCCGCAACCCCAAGATAGAGTTCATCTGGAACACGGTGGTGCGCGATATCCTCGACCCGAATGAGGGCAAGGTAGTCGGTGTGCGCCTGCACAACCTCCAGACCGATGAGGAGCACGATTTTCCAATCGACGGCGTGTTTATCGCTATCGGGCATCAGCCGAACACCCAGATTTTTCAAGGGATTTTAGAGATGGACGAACAAGGCTATCTCATCACTCGCAACGGCACCTACACCAACATAGAGGGTGTCTTCGCTTGCGGGGATGTGATGGATAAGGTCTATCGCCAAGCGGTCACCGCCGCAGGCACGGGCTGTATGGCAGCGATTGATGCCGAGCGGTGGTTGGCGCTCCAGTTCCACTGATTATTGAGGTGATAACGATGCGAACTTTTGCAATTATTGTGATAGTGGTCGGGCTTTTGATGTTGGGTGTCGCCCAGCAGGCGCAACAGCCCACCAACAGCGCCACCAACAACCAATCGCCTTCGGGGGGGACGCCCCCGCCCCAGTACCCGGCGCCCCAGCGTCCGGGCACTCTGAAAGCTCAGGGTCAGCCACTAACCTTCTTTGCGCGGGGTGAAGGTACACTCACCATTCAAGGGCGAGGCTACCTGCTCATCAACGACCCGACAGGCAAGCTCAACATCCAGGTCGCGGGGTTCCAGCAGATGAAGGAACTGCCCCGCAATGTACGCCTGAAGGCTCCGATGGACCAGCGCATTCGAATCTATCAGGGGCAGGGCACGCTCACGGTCAAGGGCAAGTTCGACTCGGTGCGTGCGGTTCTGCGTCAAGGCTCGCTGGATTTTAAGGGGATTGGCGCCTTCAACTTGGGCGGTCAAGGCAAAGCCTTCTTGGATGGCGTTGAGCGTCAGCTTTTCCCGACAGGCACTTTCACTTTGCTGGTGCCTGAGCCGGACTGGCAGAAGCAAGATGATGTGAAGCCGGCACCGAACCCGCGTCAGTAAGAAGCCATGCGCCTCCAATCGCTGGAGCTGGAGAACTTCCGTCAGTATGCGCATGCCCAAGTCCAGTTTGAGACAGGCATCACGGCGATTGTAGGCGTCAACGGCGCAGGCAAAAGCACCCTCGTGGAAGCCATCTTGTGGGCGCTGTATGGTGCCCGAGTGGCGCGCGAGGGGGCTAAAACCCTCCGATTCCTCTGGTCGCAAGGCGGTGCAAAGGTTCAGGTCAAGCTGGTCTTCGCGCTGGGTGAACGGCTCTACCGCGTGGTGCGCACTCCCAGCGATGCCGCGCTCGCCCAGATGAGAGACGGCACTTGGATCCCCATCGCCCGCGGTACCGCCCCAGTCAATCAGGCGGTTCAGCAGTTGCTGGGGATGGATGAGCGCCAGTTCCAGACCAGCTTCTGCGCGCGCCAGAAGGAACTGGAGTTTATGGGCTATCAGCCCCAACGCCGACGCGAAGAAATAAGCAAAATGCTCGGCTACGAACGGGTGAGCAAAGCGGTGGACAACCTCACGAACGCCACACGCCAACTCAACGCCCGTGTGGAGGGACTCAAACAGGGCATCGGCGACCCCCAACTGTTTGAACAGCAGATTGCCGATACCGAGACCATCCTGCGCCAACTTCACAACGCAAAAGCCGACTTGGAACACCAACTCTCCAACGCCCAAGCAACGCTGGAGCGAGCGAAAGAGGAATGCGCTCAGCAGGAGCAGAAACGCCGTAAGTACGAAGAACTCCAGAGCCAGAAACAGATTCTGGAAGCGCGCCTGCAAGAGATTGAACGACGCCTCCAAGAGCAACGCCAGCAGTGGGAAGAGGTTCAAATTGCTCGTAAGCGCTATCAGGAAATCAAAGAGGAGGTCGCTCAGTACCGTACTCTGCATCAGCAGCTCCGCGAGTTAGACCAGCTCGCCCAGTCCGAACAGGAACGCACCCGCTTGAACACCCAACTGGAACACGCCAACCAACAAGCCGAGCAGGTTGCTCAGAAGCTGGACACCCTCAAGCAGAAACGCGCAGAGTACGAAGCGCTTCGCCCTCAGATGGAGCGCGCAGAATGGTTAGACCGAGCGTTGGCACACCTACGCCAAGCAGGACAACTCGCAGGACAGCGCGCCCAACTCGTTGAGCGATACGAGAATCTGCAACAGCAAATCCAAGCACTGGATGCAGTTGCCGAGCAACTTGCCCAGACCGAACAGCAACTCGCCGACCGACAGCGCGCCCTCGCAACGCACGAGCAGAAAGTGGCGGAATGCAACCAGCGTCTCCGTGATGCCCACGAGGCGTGGACTCAACAGCGTTCCTCTGCCCAAGCGACCGTGCAGAGCCTTCAGCGCGAATATCGGCAACTCAAGGAACGCCATGAACAGCTCCAATCGCTGGGCGCTGAGGGCATCTGCCCCACCTGCGGTCAACCACTGGGCGAGAGCTATCAGCAGGTCTTAGAGGAGCTTGCGCAGAACCTGAGGAGCCTCCAACAGCAGATTCGGGACGCCCGTAAGCAGGCGGAGGCGCTGGAACAGGAACCCGCGAGCCTCATCGCCCTGCGCACCGAACTGGAGAGGCTCCAAACTGAGGGCGACCGACTCCGCGCGGAGGAAGCGCGCCTGCGCCAGCAGATGAGCCACCTCCAGAGCCAGCTCAGTCAGTGCGAGAGCCTCCACAAGCAAGCGGAACAGATAGAACGCCAAATCGCAACACTCCCTGAATACGACCCGGAACAGGAGCGCACGCTCCAAGCCGAACGCGATATGCTGGAAATGCCCCTCCAGCAGGCGCGCACCTTAGAGATCGAGCTGCGTGAGGAACCGAGCCTGACCGCTGAACTCGGAAACATCCAGCGCGAAATTCGGCAACTGCAGGCACGCTTGAATCAGCTCCCTCAGGGCTACGACCCGAACCAGCACGCACAGGTACGCCAAGCTGTAGAAACGCTCGCCCCACTCTATGAGGAGTATGTGCAGCTGAAACCTGTCCTCGAAAAGAAGGAGAGCCTGCGTGCCCAAATAGAAAGCACCCGCGCCGAACAGGAAGCCCGACAAAACGAGCGCGAGCAAACCGAAACCAGCATCGCTCAACTGGGCTACGATGAGCAAGCCTATCAGCAGGCGCTCATTGCCAATCAAACTGCGGAGGCTCAACTCAAAGAGACCGAGGCACGCTACCGGGGCATTCACGCCGAAATCTCCGCCAAAAACGAACTGCTCCAAACGCTCCAAGCGAACCTGAGCCAGATTCGTGCCCGCCAGCAGGAGTTAGAGGAGGCACA
>JBDNDR010000379.1:0-2538 GCA_046718995.1 Fimbriimonadales bacterium | reverse complement strand
TTGGCGCGCCCGCGAACACCGGCGAGAGGCGCTCTTCCAGGTGGTGGGTGCCTTCATCGTGCTGTTCGCAATGACGACCCTCACCGTCCTGCTGGTCAAGATTCTGCTGGATGGCTATGCGCGCCTTGGGTGGGATTTCTTCAATCAGTTCGCCTCGCGCCGACCCGAAACGGCAGGCATCAAAGCGGCGCTGGTCGGGAGTGCCTATCTGATGATTCTCACCGCCGCAATCGCCGTGCCCATCGGCTTGGGCGCCGCAATCTATCTGGAAGAGTTCGCCCGCCGCTCGTGGTTGACCCGCCTAATCGAAATCAACATCACCAACTTGGCAGGCGTGCCCTCGGTCATCTATGGACTGCTGGGGCTTCAAGTGTTCGTGCGTACCCTCCAGATGGATCGGAGCCTGATTGCAGGCGCCTGTACGATGGCACTCCTAGCGTTGCCGGTGATTATCACAGCCTCGCGCGAGGGATTGCGCACCGTACCACGCAGTCTGCGGGACGGCTCGCTGGCGTTAGGGGCGACACAATGGCAGACGGTACGCCACACGGTGCTTCCCGTGGCGATGCCCTCCGTGTTGACCGGCGTGATTCTGTCGCTCTCGCGCGTTGTGGGCGAAACCGCACCGTTGCTGGTCGTGGGCGCGTTCGTCTATATTGCGTCCCTCCCGACGAGCCTGACCTCCAGCTTCACGGTCTTGCCTGTCCAGATTTACGAGTGGGTCTCGCGCCCTCAAATCGGATTCCAGCAGAACGCCGCTGCGGGAATCATCGTGCTGTTGGCGCTCCTGCTCACATTGAACGCAGTTGCAATTGTGATGCGCAACCGCTTCCAAAAGCGCATGCCCATCTAACACGCAGGGCGACTATCCCTGTCTAAAGGTATCAACGATGGCACTCAAGCAAGTCTGGCAGGATGACCTGCCCGCTGAGGTGAGCAGTTTCGACACGCTCAACCGACTCAAGGAGCCGAACCTCCTGCTCACGCTGGATGAGCGGAGCCTGCGGTTCTGGCTCTGGCAGTCGGGACGATGGTCGGAAGTGCGCAAGGAACCGCTACGCCTCCAACGCGACCTCTTCAGCCTCTCGCCGACCGTGGGCAACAAGATGGTACTCTACACCGACGGCACCGGGCGCGAAATCGGCGAGAAGGCGCTCGTGCCAATCATCCCCACGCGCAAAGTCCCCATCGGTCGGCTCTTGGACGACGAAGGGTTCACACGAATCATCTGCTACGACCACGACCGCCAAAGCCCCTACTACTACACCCCTGAAAAACCGCTTCTGGATGACGAGTTTCTGCTATCGCCTGAAGTGGTGTTTGAGCCGAACGAGATGGTGAACCTCGTGATGCAGTTGCCACGCTCGGCGAAGGATTGGGCGCCTTTCATCAACGCGGGCTACCGCTTCGTCTGCCTCTTTCGCGAGAGCCGACGCGACCCCATCCAGGTCTATGGGGTCGGTTCCGACCGTATCGCTCTGCTGGACTATAAAGAGGGGCGTGTGACCAGTCGCTGGCGTTTGAACTTGGCATCGATCGGGACGCCTCGCCGTGAGAATGCGCTCGTGGTACGGATGGGCGACCCCAAAAACCAGAACGCCCTGCACTTGCTGGTGATGCAAGCGACCCGCGAGCGCGTGGTGCTGACCGCTTTCGCCAGAGCTTGACCATGCAGGAACCAGTGGGCACCCTCTATGTGGTCGCCACGCCCATCGGCAACCTGGGCGACATCACCCTGCGCGCGCTGGAGACGCTCCGGCAAGTAGACCTCATCGCGGCAGAGGACACCCGCCACACCCGTCGCCTGCTCCAACACTATCAGATAGAAACCCCGTTGGTGAGTTTCCATCAGCATTCGAGCACCGGGCGCATCGAGCAGCTCATCCAACGCCTGCTCAAGGGAGAGTCGATGGCTCTGGTGACCGACGCAGGCACGCCCGGCATCTCCGACCCAGGAGGCATGTTGGTGGAGCAGGCGCACCAACATGGCATCCCTGTCGTGCCGATTCCCGGAGCGAGTGCCGTGACGGCGATTCTCTCGGTGGCGGGGCTACCTGCCCATCGGTTCCGCTTTGAGGGGTTCCTCCCACGCAAGGAGGGCGCACGGCGCAAATTCTTTGAGAGTATCGCCGATGAGACCATGCCCGTCGTCTTTTTCGAATCGCCCCACCGACTCCTGAAGACCTTAGAGAGTGCCTATGCGGTGCTGGGCGAACGCGAGGTCATCGTCGGGCGCGAGCTGACCAAACAGTTTGAGGAAGTGTTTCGCGGTCGCCTGAGCCAAGCGATTGACCACTGGCGTTCCAAACCCCCACGCGGTGAGTTCGTGGTCATCCTCGCTCCGAAGGCTTAACGGTCGCCTCAGCGTCCCAAGTTTTTCATCCCCCTGAAAAAACCTCGTAGGTTTACCGATAATTGCGCTCAGATGTCGGGAATGACCTCACTGAGGGGTTAAAAACCGATTCTGGGAGGGCAAAGCGAATGTACGAATCGTACTGGGGTTTGAACGAACCACCGTTTACACTGACGCCTGACCAG
>JBDNDR010000378.1:0-2556 GCA_046718995.1 Fimbriimonadales bacterium | reverse complement strand
TATCAGGTTCATCAAGGTTGAGTAGAGTTGGGTGGGGTGGCAAGCTTCGGAGTGTCCGGGAAAGGTCACGCCCCACGGAAGGTCGGTCGGCGCGCCATAGCAACAGCCCGCCCCGAAACAGCCAATCCGAGCA
The DNA here is from genome assembly GCA_046718995.1 of Fimbriimonadales bacterium. Lineage (GTDB taxonomy): Bacteria > Armatimonadota > Fimbriimonadia > Fimbriimonadales > GBS-DC > CAKZQI01. The sequence goes on along the minus strand of JBDNDR010000378.1, from coordinate 2,423 downwards.
ATCGCATAGCCCAACGCCACCGACGGCGCTGCGAGGTCGGCTATCTGCCACGGATGCAGTTGACGCCGGCGCACGAACCAAAGCCCCACCAGAATCGCCAGCCCGAACCCACCAAAGTAAGACATACCGCCCTCCCAGATGCGAAATGCCTTGAGCGGGTCATCGGCGAACAGCGACCACTGAGTAATCACAAACGCAATCCGCCCGCCCAAAATCCCGAATAGCACCATCAGGAAGGTCAGGTCAAACAGGTCGTCAGGGCGGACACCATACCGAGGTGCCACACGAACCGCCCGCCACAACGCCAGACCAATCCCCACCATCCACATAAAGCCGTAGGTGTAGACCGTCAGCGGACCGATATGAATCAGCTCAGGCATCATGGTTTCACATCCTTCGCCGACTCGTGATGGGCAGGCGCAAACATCTGGAGCGCAATCAGCCCCAGCAGAGAGCCAGTAATCGCCATATCCGCCACATTGAACACGGGCCAGACCACAAAATCGAACATATCCACCACATAGCCCAGACGCACGCGGTCTATAAAGTTGCCCAGTGCCCCGCCCAACAGAATCCCCATCAGCAGGCGCACACTTCGGGGGGGACGGGCGCGCCGCTCGTACCAGATGAGTCCTGCCACCACACCCAGCGTGAGCGGGATGGTCAGCCAGCCGCGCCCACTGAGCAGTCCAAACGCGATGCCCGTGTTGTGGGTCAGAGTCAGATAGAAGTAGGGCGGTAGCACAGGCACAGGCGTATCCAACTCTAAGGCGGAGACCACCCAGAGTTTGCTCAGCTGGTCAATCAGGAGGACGCACAGTGCAGAGAGCCAGAACATCCGCTCTAAGGATACCCGTTTGGAGTGGGGGTCGGGGGTGTCGTGGAACACCCCCACCGATTTTTTAGCCAGCGATGGCTTCTGTTTCTTCCTCATCCAGCTCAGCGAGGTCCATAAAGTACTTCGGTGCCTCGCCCTTGAGCTTGCTCGCCAACAGTTTCTGGATTGAGAGGCGCAGGTCGGTCGGCTTGACTTCTCGGAGCACTACCTCAAAGAATCCCATCACCAGCAGGGCTTCCGCCGTGGCAGGGTCGAGTCCGCGCGAACGCAGGTAGAAGACCTCGTCGGGCTGGACGGGACCGACCGTTGCGCCGTGTGTACAGCGCACCTCGTTCGCACCGATTTCCAAGTTGGGGATGGTGTACGCTTGAGCATTCCCGCTGAGGATCAGGTTGCGGTTCGCCTGATAAGCGTCGGTGTGCTGGGCGCCCGGATGCACCCGAATCATTCCCGAGAAGACCGAGACCGCCGAGTCGTTCAGCACGCCCTTATAGAGCAGGTCGCTCAGGGTGTTGCCGACGCGATGGTCTTGCAGAGTGCGGAAGTCGTGGTGTTGAGTGTCATCGCCGAAGAACAGTCCGAGCGGGCGCGCCTCAGCACCAGGCTCTGTCATCAGGTGCTGGAGTACGAACCGCCCGAGTTGTGCGCCCAATCCCACTGCAAGCGACACCACACGGCTATCGCGCTTCTGCTCATAGTCCACGCTGGTAATGAAGCGCGTGGCGCGCCCCATCCTCTGCATCAGCGTGTGGCGTAGGTCGCTATTCGGGTGCGCGAACACCTCCACCGCACCAAGCACGAGCATCGTCGCCTCGTCGGGCGAGAAGAACGACTGGACAATATTCGCCGAGCTGCTTCGATCAGCGACAATCATCGTGTGGGGCAAGTGCAGTCCGGGCGCCTCGAACCAGTGGATGATTTCTATCACGCCGTCCACCACACAGTTCGGAGGCAGATAGATATACAGCCCTGTGTCCCAGCATGCGGTGTGGAGCACGCTGAACTTGTCACCGGGAATCGGTGCCAGGCGTCCGAGGTCTTGCTCCAGCCGTTCGGGTTGGGTACTGAGTACCGTGTGCAGGTCGGCAACCACGACGCCTGCCTGCTGAAGTGGCTCCGGCAGATGCACCTCCAGCCCGAAGCCTGCGCGATGGTACACGCGCACAGTGGGATTCTCTGTGAGGAACGCGGGCATCTCGGTTGGGGATTGGGTAGGGGTTTGGTTCGTCCATCCAACGGGCGGATAGTCTTCCAGATGGAGGGTTGTGATGTCGGTATAGCGCCAGTCCTCCTGCTTGGGCGAGGGGAGGGGCAGCTGGATAAATCGCTCAAACGCCTCCAGTCGGCGTTCAATATGCCACTGAGGCTCGCCTTTTGCACGGGCAATCTGTTCGATCTGGTCACGGGTGAGACCGGGTAAGGTCTGTGGGACTTCGGTTTTCATTGGCTATTTTCCTCCGTAAATCCTTAGCGTGGCTAAATTATGGCATATTCGGCAGGGCGATGTCAAGACCCTGCATCATGCGTTTCCTGTCCCCCGCCCCATCATGCCCAACGCCCCCCGCTCCCGTCATGCTGAACGCAG
>JBDNDR010000377.1:0-2560 GCA_046718995.1 Fimbriimonadales bacterium | reverse complement strand
GTAGCGTGCCTGCCCCACTCCAGTAGGGCGTGGAGCGCGGGCAGAACCGCTTGAAGTGGCACTTCACACACTGGGCGCGGGTGGTCGTCCAACATCACCAACCCACGCCAGCCCCACGCTTCGGTCATTTGGTCGATGTAGGCGGTACGCCCTTCGGGTTGGTGCGAGGCGACTCGTTCCAGTTGGGCGCCTGCGGCGTGGTACTGCGCGCGGGTCGGGATGGTCTCACTGCCGAACAGTTGGGAGATTTCGCCCGCTGCAGACCACAGGGCGCGGGTCGTGCCGTCATTGTGGGGCACCATAGCGAACCGCTCCGCCACGCACCATGCGCTCGGAATCGCTCGGAGTGGCAGTCGGGCGAAGTAGTCGGTGTCGTGGATACCGAAGTAGAAGGGGCGTGGCATGGTGCGCTTTTGGAGCAGAGTGAACAGAACCGCCTTCATCGGCTCGTCCCAGAATACAGTCTGCCCCAGCGCAAGGAGAGGCTTACCGGGCGCACGGCGGTCTAACTCATCGAACAGTGCTTGCGGTTCAATACAACAGTCATAGTTGGTTTCCATAGCGGTTGCCCACGGTCTGCCCAACAGGCTATAATGGCTGTATTGTACCTCAATGAAAAAGCCCCCTATCTCAGAGAGTAGGGGGCAGTCCTTTATCCTTAGATTGGCTATGGACTGGTTATTCTGAAGAACCAAATCCGAACAACACGGCTAACAAGTCAGCGTCATCAATGATGCCATCACCGTTCACATCACCAAAGGTAACCTGTGCAGAATCGACGCTGGGATTGCATACATCGGTGCTCCACCCTCCTGTGGGTCGGTTGAAGGTCACCGCCAGTCCATTATCCCAGCGGCGCACGGTGATGGCGTCGAGAGTTATCGTACCCGATGTGAGCGTAGTATCGCCCGCAGGAATGGTGAATCGCCCGTTATCATCAAGGTAGGTCGTGAAACGAGTGGTGAAGCTGGAGGGAGAACCTGTTAGAGGTGTGAAGGTAAAATTGTATTCCACATCGACCATGTTCCGGCGGAGGGCATCCTCAGAACCATCATTATCCCCGTCAAAGTTGGCTTCAGCAGGATCCTTCGGCTTAGCACGATCGTTGAGGGCGCTCAGATCCAGCTCACCCACAAAGTTGTGAGTTCCACGCAGGTTCATGTAAAAGCTGCCTTGAACCGCAGTAGTGAAGCCAAAACGTCCCGAGGGAGTCTTTCGACGGAAGTCTCCACGCGAAGGTGTCAAGTACACATTTCCAGGAGAGGAATGAGCAATCAGAACACCACTATTGGAGGGGAGCCCCGATATGGTGAATGAGACATAGATTGCCTTAGACACTACGACACCTGGTACAGCGGTGGTAAGTAGATAGATGCCCGCAGCGGGAATAGCACCGTAGTTCAAATCTCCAGAGTCCCAGATGAGATTTGCGTTACCCACCACATTCAGCGGGTCGGGATACTGTGCTGTGGCTGCAACATTCCCATCCCAGCCGTAAACACGAAACCGCACAGTGATTTCGCCTAACGATGCGGATGCTGCGTAGATCCCTAGCTGAATTTCCCTAAGGCACGCAGCACTATTCGGGTGGGCAACAGGAAGCAGTGGCTGAATACCACCTAAGATGGCATCGTCAGCATACTCTACTGTTGCGAGGTCCGTGGGTCCAAAGAAAGAAAACGAAGTGAGCCCACTCGGACCGTTCATTGAATATAGGGAACTAAGGTAGATGTAAGGGGCAGGTTGAGAACCAGCAGGAATGAACTGGTCTACAGGCATCAGTTTCTGAATCCTAACCATAGAAGTCGGGATTGTCACGGTGCTGACGGATAGATCGTCCTTCGCATAAGCTGCGATAGAACCGCTCAGTGCAATACTGCCTGCTAATCCGAGTGCTACGAGTGTGCTTCTCATGATTACCTCCTTTTCTCGGCGTTTAGCCAAATTGAATTATACACCAGTTTTCCTTGTCTCCTGCTTAATTGGGGGGAAATTCGTCTCCAGAATCGGTCGCAGGCTTTTTCGGGTTTGGGCGGGGTCTAAGGTGCGCCAGTTGCCCTCTTGGTAGAGGATTTCGCCCCTCACCATCGTCAGCGCCACATCTTCCGAGCGGGTCACCAGCACCAGCGCGCTGTAGGGGTCAGGCGTGCCTGTGTAGGCGAGCCGTTGGGTCTTTACCGCTATCAGGTCGGCGCTCTTGCCCACCTCCAGCGAGCCAGTCGTATCGCCTACGCCAAACGCTTTGGCAGATTCGAGGGTGAGCATCGCAACCCAGTCCCGCCAGCTGGGCACCGCCGAATAGCTGCTGGCGCGCTGGAGGAGCGCTGCGGTGCGTACCTCTTCCCACAAGTCCAGCGTGCCCGCACTGACCGCGCTATCGGTGCCTACCACCACCGGAATGCCCATGCGCCGCATTGCGTGAACCGGGGCAATCCCCGTCAGCAAGCGCGCGTTGGAACGGGGACAGTGGGCGACCATCGCACCCGAACGCGCGATATACTCTACTTCGCGCGGCTCCACCCGTACGCAGTGCACCAGTTGGAGCGCAGGCGAGAGCAAC
>JBDNDR010000376.1:0-2563 GCA_046718995.1 Fimbriimonadales bacterium | reverse complement strand
AGGCGGTTTGACCATCCGAACTGCAAGCAACTCTCTAACAGGTTGACTCCAAGCGACAACAAACCATAGGCTCAAGATAGTGCTTAGAACATAGCGTATCATACGGGATTGGATTATACCTGCTGAACCAATTGTGCTGTCAGTCCGTATGACAGTGAGCCAGACATTCCAACGCCTTCGCAACCGCCTCACGCCCGTCATGCCCGTCAAAGGGGAGGGGTTCCCCATACAATACTGCCCGCGCAAAACAGTCCAGCTCGCGTTCGTAAGGGTTGGGCAACTGGAGCTGCTCGACAGTGAGAATATGTTCATCGCCCTGATGGGTTCTGAGCTGGATGTAGTCGCCGAACCCGACAAATGTGATGACCCCCTCGGTTCCGACAATCCGAACCGTATGGTCGCCCACCGGGTCGATAATACTCGCCTCAATCTGCCCAACTGCCCCACTCTCAAATGCCAATTGCGCATGCCAGTATTGTAGGAACGGCGGCTGTTCTAAAGGCTGGCGACCTTGAGCGGACACGACCCGATAGTTGCCCCCGACCCATCGCAGATAATCCAGCTCGTGCACATTGATTTCTATGAGCGCGCCACCGCTCTTCTCCGGGTCTGCCCGCCAGCCCATACTGAATAGGCGCGCCGAGTTTTCCATACGCCGTACACTCAAAGCGACCGGCTCACCAATCAGCCCCTGATCGAGCCACTGCTTGCTCTGCCAAAAGAGTGGGAAGAAGCGCAGCACCTGCCCCACCATCAATACGCGCTGGGTTTGGGACGCCCGCTCAATCATCGCATCGCAATCTTCTAACCGCAGCGCCATCGGTTTCTCGCAAAACACATGCTTGCCATACTCCAACGCTGTGAGGCAAAGTTCGGCATGCGTATAAGGCGGTGTCGCGATGATGACAGCCTCAATTTGGTCACGCTCCAGCATATCAGGCAAGCTGGAGTAGTAAGGGATATCCAACTCCTGCGCCAAGCTCCCTGCCGAGTCGTAGTCAGGGTCGTAGACCGCTACGAGCTGAATCGCTTTGGATCGGTGCGCATGTTTCGCCAAATGGCGCCCAATACCCCCCGCTCCTATCAGCGCTATTTTGAGCATCATAACTTGAGTAACAATTCGCTGGTCTTTACAGACCTCCTGCGGGGCGTGTGCCCGAAGTTATCAGCGAGCGGGGGTATGGACGCGACGATTTCCGCTCGCTGAACGGCAACTCGCCTACTCCTCCATCACCACGCGCAAGCCGACGAAAGGCGCATCGGAGAGCCACCACCGGCTCTTGGGGTATTGCGGGTCGGTCATATTCCAGCTGGGGTCTTGGTAAGAGCGTGCGCCCGGATGAACCTCTTCAGGTGGGTCTTGGAATGAACCGCCACACGCCACAGGCTTGCCATCCAGCCCTTGACACCACTCTTTCACATTCCCAAGGATGTCATAGAGTCCCCAAGGGTTGGGTTGCTTACGGGCGACCTTGTGGGGTTTATTCTCAGCGTTCGCGCCGTACCATGCGTACTGGCTCAGTTTCTCGGGGCTAAGAGGCTCTCGCTTCCACTGTCCGCCCGCGCGCGCCGCATATTCCCACTCGGCTTCGGTGGGTAAGCGGAACTTCTTGCCTGTCATTCGGCTAAGCCATTCACAGTAACGGGTGGCTCCCATATAGGTCATCCCGATAGCAGGGTTGCCCTCGTAGCCAAATCCCCGGTCTATGGCACCGTAGGGTTTACTGGGCTTGGCAACCGCATCGGCTTCGCGCTCTTGTTCGACTGGCTTGATGTCGCTGTTGAAGGCGTAGGTGCCATACTCGTCCCAAGTGACCTCAGTGCGCCCTATCCAGAATCCCTTGACCTCCACAGTCATCATCTTGCCGGGGTCCTCGGGGTCGGGTAGGTCTATGGTGCCGGGCGGGACATAGACTAGTTCAAACTCCACCGTTGTGCCGGGGAGTCGCACTGTTTGGGTCTTGGGTTGCTGTAAGACCGCTGAGGCGCCCCAATAGAGCGCCAACACTGCCACAGTCATTATCCATTTCATCGTTCTCATTTCCATTCTAAAAGAGGCTCAGTTGCTCATCGCCTTCGGGTTGGATAGGCTGTTGTTCCTCTTGCTTACGCCGGAGTTCTATCACTTTGAGACGGGCGGCTTGGAGGTCGCTCACAAGCGACTGGTAAGCGCGTTCGTAGGCTTCACCCGCTTGGCGCAGAATGTAGGCAGGGTGGAGCGCCGCAATCACGGCAGGCGCCCAACGCGACGAAAACCACTGCCCACGCTCCTGAGTCATTTTGAAATTCTTATGGATGATGGTAGATGCCGAGGGCGCGCCCAGGCAAACTATCACCAGCGGACGGATAAGGGTCAGCTGGGCATCTAACCAGGGCAAACAGGCTTGAATCTCCTCTTGCGTCGGGGGACGATTGCGCACACGCCCATTCTCAATCAGGCAGGCACGGCATTTCAGCACATTACAGATATACACATGGCGTCTTGCCATCCCAGCTTCGCGGAGGGCTTTATCCAGCAGCGCACCCGCACGCCCCACGAACGGACGCCCCGTAGCGTCTTCCT
>JBDNDR010000375.1:0-2567 GCA_046718995.1 Fimbriimonadales bacterium | reverse complement strand
ATAGAGTTTTTGGGCGGACTGTCCTCCCTCATTCATCCACATATTGGGCAGGACTGCTCCGTAGTAGGGACCCCACACACCGGGCACAAAACGCGGTTCGCGCGAGAGCGCCATCAGGCAGGAAGAGGTGCCGCCGATGAGGGCGAGCGCGTGCTCTACTTGGCTAAGGTCGGGCGTGTCTTGCTCGTGCCACACTGCGCCCAGTAGCCCGATGGTACCTGCGTGGGCATCCACAATTCCAATCGCCACTTGGGTGTTGGGGGTCAGCCCCAGGTGTTGCGCCGCTTCGGGCAAGAGGGTACCCGCCGAGGTGCCGAGAGGACGGATTGTCTCGCCCGCACGCCCAGCCTCCAGAATCGACTCGATGCCGATTGATTGTAAGAATGGCTCATCCCACCGCTTTTCCGCAGGCAGGTAAGTCCACTTGCATCCCATCGTGCATTCGCTACGCCAGTTGTTGCCCGTGCTTTGGTAGACCAAGAAGTCGGCGAGGTCTAAAAACTTGCCTGCCTGTTGGAACACACGAGGCATATGGCGTTTTAGCCAGAGCAGTTTGGGCGGTTCCATCTCGGGCGAGAGCGCGCCGCCTGAATAGCGCAGCACCTCATAGTTGCCTGCGTTGATTTCCTCCGCCTCCGCAACGGCGCGGTGGTCCATCCACATGATGATGTTCCACTGGGGGTCTTGGGTCGGTGAGATGCTGAGGGGCTGGTCATTGGCATCCAGCACCACGAGCGAGCAGGTGGCATCAAAGCCGATGCCCAGCACCCGCTCAGGAGCGATGCCCGATTCTTGAACCACTTGGCGCACTACCTTGCCGACCGCTTGCCAGATGTCTTGCGAGCTTTGCTCGGCGTATTCAGGTTGGGGGCGATGGATCTGGATGGGTTCGGAGGCGATAGCGAGGCGGTTCCCACTCAGGTCAAACAGCCCAGCGCGCGCACTGGCAGTGCCGACATCCACACCGATGACATAGCCTTCCATCGGCTGGGTTGTTCGCTGAGCGCGCCACGACTCCTGCAGAGGGCTGCGAATCCCCAGTTAGGCGTGGCTCTCGGCAGGTTCCTGCTGGCTTAGAATTTGGGCGACATGCTGGACATCTTTATCGCCTCGCCCAGAGAGATTGACCAAGATGACCGAGTTCGTCTCCAGTTCCTGTGCCAGCGAATGGAGATAGGCGAATGCGTGGGCACACTCCAACGCGGGGAGAATCCCCTCGTGGCGGGTGAGCCAGAGGAACGCTCCCAGCGCCTGCTCATCGGTCACTGCCACATACTCGGCGCGCCCAATCTCTTTGAGGTAGGCATGCTCTGGTCCCGAGCCGGGGTAGTCCAGCCCTGCCGAGACCGAGTGCGTGAGCCGTATCTGACCATCTTCGGTCTGGAGGACGAGGCTGGCGGAGCCGTGTAAGATGCCGTATTCGCCTGCAGTGAGGCTGGCGGAATGCTCGTCGGTGTTCAGTCCGTGCCCGCCGGCTTCTACACCAATCAGGCGCACGCCCTCATCTTCGATGAATGGGTAGAAGATACCGATGGCGTTGCTCCCCCCGCCCACGCTGGCGACTACGGCGTGGGGCAGGCGTCCTGCGTAGGCGAGAATCTGCTCGCGCGCCTCATGCCCAATCACGGCTTGGAAGTCGCGCACCATCATCGGGTAGGGATGGGGACCCACACAGGAGCCGATGATGTAGTGCGTGGTGCGGACATTGGTAACCCAGTCGCGAATCGCTTCGCTGGTGGCGTCTTTGAGGGTGGCGGTGCCGCTGTGGACAGGAATCACTTTCGCTCCCAACAGATGCATGCGGAACACATTCAGAGCCTGCCTCCGCATGTCTTCCGCACCCATATAGACCTCGCATTCCAGCCCCAGCAGGGCGCAGGCGGTGGCGGTAGCGACCCCGTGTTGCCCGGCGCCCGTCTCGGCGATGATGCGCTTCTTGCCCATTCGGCGAGCGAGCAGTGCCTGTCCCAGTGCGTTGTTGATTTTATGGGCGCCTGTGTGGCACAGGTCTTCGCGCTTGATGAACACTTGGTGCCCCAACGCTTGGCTCAGGTTCATCGCAAAGTAGAGCGGTGTCGGACGCCCTGCGAAAGTGATGCGATAGTAGTTCAGTTCGCGTTGGAACTCCTCGTCGTTTTTATAGTGGAGGTACGCCTCCGTCAGCTCATCTAAGGCGGGGATGAGCGTTTCGGGCACATAGCGCCCTCCGTAGCGTCCAAAGTAGCCCTTCTCATCGGGCGCATGGTAGTGCATAGTTCAAGTATACCTTGAATTAGTACGACTGCCCATAGCGCTCGGAATACCGAAGCCAGATAGTAGTAGTGCATCAGGGGGACTGCAAAGGCGAGGGGGACATAGGCAACCAGCGCACCCACCAGCCCCACGCGACCGATGGGCATCTTGAACCCACGCCACCATCCCACACAGTAGCTTGCTCCGATTAACAATGTTGCCCAGAAAACGGGGAGGATGAAACCCATAGGTGCGCTGAGGACAAAATCCAGCTGGGTCAGCACCTCGGGGAGTGGCGTGGCAATCCAGCGCGGGAGCGCGAAGGAAAGCGCCTT
>JBDNDR010000374.1:0-2573 GCA_046718995.1 Fimbriimonadales bacterium | reverse complement strand
CTTCCAGGGCGAGGTTCACCACCTCAATCGCATAGGCGACGCCAGCACAGAAACCCCTCGGGGACGCCAACAGAACTTTTTCCATCGCTCTAAGTGTACCCTTTCTGAAGAAAATGACAGGCACATCTTGCCTAAAATGGTGTATAATAGGGTTCGGAAAGGAGCATGCCTATGACGATACAGAAGTGGACGACCTTTGGGGTTGCCTCGGTAATCTTGCTCAGTGGGGGTTGGAGCCAGCTACACCCTGACGCGCCGTGGCCCTCGTTCGGTAAAGATTATCAGAACACGCGCAAGACCAATCTGGGTGCCCCTACGAACGGTAGTATCCGTTGGCAGTACACAGCGGTTGGGCGTACTTTCGGCTCGCCAGTTGTCGGTCCCGACGGTACTATCTATTACGGTTCCACTTCGGGGGTGAATGCCGTCAACCCGAACGGCACGCTTCGTTGGCGTTGGTTCAACGGGGTCTCTACGGCTTGGTCGACCCCAGCCATCGGGGCAGACGGCGCAATCTATATCATCGGAAACCCACAGGACGCTCAGTTGATTGCACTCAACCCGAACGGAACCCTGCGCTGGAGCCTGTACTTGGGCGGCACCGATGTGCGCTCCTCTCCAGCCATCGGACCGAACGGCAAAATCTATGTGACGAACGGGCAGACTCCAGGCGGATACTTGTATTGTATCAATCCTGATGGCACGGTCGATTGGCGGCTCTACTTGGGCACCGAAGCGAATAGTATCCCCTGCTTTGGACCTGATGGCACAATCTATGTCGGCTCTGCCTACCACCTGAACGCTGTCAATCCCGATGGTACTTTTCGCTGGCGTTATCCGGTGTACTATCCCGTTCAGAGCACGGTTGCTTTTGCGAACAACCGGATTCTGTTTGGGGCGTGGGATATGGTGTTTCGGAGTATCACTCCCACCGGGACGCTGGGGTGGCAAGTCATCGCAGGTGGCATATTGGAATCGGGTCCCGCAGTGGATGACACTCATGTCTACTTCGCTTCTCGTCAAGGCGAGCTGCGGCGCTACGATGTGAATACAGGTGTCTTACGCTGGCGCGCGAGCCTCACCACGCGCTCCTCTACCCCTGCTATTGGCTCTGATGGCACGGTCTATCTTGTGGCATGGGGTGGTAATCGCTTTTTTGCCATCAACCCCACCAACGGTCTCACTCGTTGGCAGTTTAATCTAAGCATCGGCTCTCAATACACCTCTCCCGCCATCGGGGCTGACGGTACGGTGTACCTCGTAGAGGTTAGCACGCGCCTCACGGCTTTCGGACCTCTGTCGGGATTCCTTACAGGTGGGGCGACCCTCAACGGCTGGGAAGGCGGCTATGATGGGCTACCCGTGCTGGTAGAGTTCTACCAAGATGGCGAGCTCAAATACGAGATGATTACCACGCTGGATGAAAACGGGCAGTTCCATCTGGAGGAAACCCCCGTAGGCGAACACGAAATCAAAGTGCGTGTCCACAACTCCCTAAGGGGGGCAGTGTCGGGTGTCCATCTGGAAGAGGATGAAAATCCTCACATCCGTGTCGTGTTGGGGATTGGCGACCTCAACGGTGATAACATCGTGGACGACGCCGACCTGTTGATGGTGCTCCTGGCGTTCGGGGAGTACAACTTTGACTATGACCTCACAGGCGACGGCTATGTCGACGATGCCGACCTGATGGTTGTGCTGTTCAACTTCGGTGAGGTCGGTGAATAAGGTACAATACGCACGGAGGCTCAGCGCCAGGCATGCTGGCACAACCGAACTGGGATGGTGTGCTGTCCCCCTTAGCGAGTGGGACAGCACCCTCTGAATCGATATCAGCACTTTTGAACTGGGTGCGTGAAGCCTTGCGCGCCCAACAGACCCTCCTCTTGCTCCCTGAGCCGTCGGGACTATGGGTCGATTTCGCCTATGTGAGTGGCGAGAATGCTGAAGAGATTCAAGGCTTGCGCGTGCGCCCCGACGAGACGCTCGTGGAGCCGGTGCTGATAGAGCGCATGCCCTGGCATTCGGTCGCCACGACCTTCGAGGGACGCTCGTTGGCTCCTGAGATACCTGCCGACGCACTGCAGAGCATATTCGCCGTGCCTTTACCCGGAGTTCAGATGGGGGCACTGGCGGTTCTCAATCCTTCCGAAACGGCTCCAGAGGCGGTCTTTGCGGTGCTTCAGCAGGTCGCGCCCACACTGGGTGTGTTGGTCACTCTTCAGGCGACACAGATCCAACTTCAGCAGCGTGAGCGTGCGCTCAAATGGCTCCGCAATTTGCCCACACGGCTCGGTGACGAAATCTGCTTGCCCAAAGTGATGGAGGCAACCGAGCGTCTCCTGCGTAAGGTCTCTTCCGTGGGGGGTGGGCTATGGCTTTACGATGAAGACCGTACCCGCCTGCTCTGCTCGGTGCAGTATGGTACACCTCGACTGCCCGAACAAGTAGACCCCAGCGCTCTTCCAAGCGACTGGAAAGCCTCACCGGTGGACATTTCCCACGACGGACGCCTATTCCGTCTTTATCCGCTCAACCTTGCCGAGCGCACGCTGGGATTCATCGCGCTGGCG
>JBDNDR010000373.1:0-2589 GCA_046718995.1 Fimbriimonadales bacterium | reverse complement strand
GTCAACCGCCCCTTCGCTACAGGGTAATCGCCCCGAACGAAATCGTCGTGTGTGCTGACCAGCAGGGTCCATTCAGTGGCGCGGGTGGGAGACGCAATCTCCAAAGTGGCAGGCTCGGAACCGTTATTGATAGCGACCACCACTGCCTGACCTTCGTAGATGCGTGCGAAACTGTAGCAGTTGCGCGTATCATCTACCAGTAAAGTACGCCAATCGCCCCGACGGAGCGCTGCAGACCGCTGGCGCGCTTGAATGAGCCGACGCACATAGTTTCTTAGTGCCTCCTGCTGTGGGGTCGGTTCCCAAATCATCGGGCGACGGTTGTCGGGGGTACCGCCCCCATCCAGTCCGACCTCGTCGCCGTAGTAGAGCGCAGGCGCGCCAATACCGGTCATCATGATGAGAAAGCCCAGCCGAACGCGTCGCTCGTCGCCCTGACACTCACGCCAGAATCGAGGGACATCGTGACTGCTGAGCATGTTGTACATCGCATAGAGGCTGGGGCGTGGATAACGCACGATCAGGCTACGCATCCGCTGGTCAAACTGGCTGGGCGTGGCTCGGCGGTGGGCAATCCAGTCCAGCACGGCACCTCGCCACACATAGTTCATCACGCTGTCAAACATATCGCCCTGAAGCCAGCGCCCCGCATCGTCCCAAATCTCGCCGATAATCACCGCCTCAGGGTTCGCACGGCGCACCACAGGGCGGAACTCCTGCCAGAAGAAGTCGGGGACTTCGTTAGGCACATCCAAGCGCCAACCATCTAACTGCAGGGTTTTCGTCCACTGCTCCACAACACGGAACAGGTAGGCGCGCACTTCGGAGTTCTCGTGGCGCAACTTGGGCATGTAGGGGATGTTCCACCACGCCCAATAGGTGGGGTTCGGTTCTACTCGAACGGGGAACCGCTCCACGATGAACCAGTCTTTGTAAGCGGAGTTCTCTTGATTTTTGAGCAAATCTTGGAACGCAAAGAAGTAGATGCCCACATGGTTGAACACGCCGTCTAACACCAGTCGCATCTGATTGGTGCGAAGCAGGCGTGCTAACTCCTTGAGGTCTTCGTTCGTGCCGAGTTGGGGGTCTACCTGTTCGTAATCGTCCGTATCGTAGTTGTGGTGGGTCACGGAGGCGAACACGGGGGTCAAGTAGAGCGTTGTTATCCCCAAATCTTGGAGGTAGCCGAGTTTCTGGATAATGCCCTTCAAGTCGCCCCCGTAGAAGCGGTCGCCTTCCATCCGCCCAGTGAAGTCGATGGGCTGGTCGTTCGCTGGGTCGTTCGTGGGGTCGGCGTTGAAGAATCGGTCGGGCATAATCTGGTAGAAGATGGCGTCCTGCACCCAAGTCGGCACATCTAACCGCTTTTCCCCTTTGCGGTGTTGGAAGCCGGTCAGGCGATTGCCAACGGGTTGCACACCGCTGGGGGTCAGTGCCAACCGCGCCCGCCCATCACGGATTACAAAGTAGTAATTGAGGTCTTGGTTGGGCAGGGAAACCTGATAGTAGGTGTAGAGCGCATCGTCCACAAACGGCTCCATTCGGATTGTGCGGCGGGTGCGTCCCATCAGCACCAGGTCCACCGCTTCCACATCATCTTTGCGTGTGCGCACTCGCAGATAGAGCCGATTCTGATGGACATAACGGTCGCGTGTATCGTCAGGGTTATGAATCAGTCCACTGCGTGTGATTTGGGCATCGCCGCGCTGGGCTGGGCGGTTATAGCCGTCGGGTTCCACCCACACGACCGAGTTCAGGTTGCCGTTGCCGTCGTCTACGGTGGGGGCGTTGGGGTCGGTGCGCCAGTCGGTGCCGTTGATGACGAACTTATACTGATGCGCGCCGGGCGGAAGGGGAAGGGTCAGCGTCCATGTGCGTCCGCCATCGTCCGAGCGCATGCGTGTGAGACGCGGTTGCCAGTCGTTGAAACTGCCTGCTAAGTAGACCGCTTCGGCAGGGGTCTCCAGAGTGAGGCGAAAAGTGAAGTCGTATCTCGGCTCGTCTGCTAAACCGATTGAGACCAGCACCAGCGCTATCAGCCACCCCATTCCGAATCGTCGCTTCATCGCTTCCTCTGACGGGCTTTGAGTATTCGTATTCTCGCCTGCTTCTATTATAGCATATATTTCGGGGCTGAATGTCAAGTCCTTCGGGAGATGTTTGGGGAAAATCCCGCTTGGCTGATAGCTTCTTAACATTTCGGCGTCCCTCCCCGCAGTGAATGGTGCGAGGAGGGAGAGGCTTTTTTAGACCGTGACTTTGGCGTAGTCCAGCACTTTGGGGCAGGGGCAGTTGCGTTCGGTGGGGATTTTCTCGATGAGTCCGAAGATAACCTTGCGAATGCGCTCCGCGTTCTGATGGAACACATGCATGACCTCTTCGGCGGTCACGGGCGACACTTCGCCCTCCGCCACCAGCCCACTGTCGTAGTCGGTGATGAGTGAGACATTCACTACGCACATCGCCAGTTCACGCGCCAGGTACGCCTCGGGGTACTGAGTCATGTTGATAACTTCCCAGCCCATAGAGGTGAACCATCGGCTTTCGGCTTTGGTGGAGAAGCGCGGACCGTTGATGACTACAATCGTG
>JBDNDR010000372.1:0-2591 GCA_046718995.1 Fimbriimonadales bacterium | reverse complement strand
GATGCCGTTCATGGGGGTTCGGATTTCGTGGCTCATATTAGCAAGGAACTCCGATTTGGATCGGCTGGCGAGTTCGGCGCGTTCTGCGAGCTCGTTGGCTTGGAGAAGGGCTTCTTCCAGCCGAATGTTTGCCAGAGCCAGCTCTTTCTCGGTACGCACGCGTTCGGTCAGGTCGCGAGTCAAGATGAGCACCGTATTATGAAGGCGTGGGCTGACACGCGCCTCATACTGGCGAATTTCCCCACGAACTTCGAACTCGTACTCGTAGGTTTGAACCTCCCCAGTCTCCAGTGCACGCGCGATGGCGTCGAGACAAGTTCGGGTCAACTCTTCGTTAGCGAACTCGTGGACATAGTGTCCGATAATCTGGTCGGGAGGGATTGCGAGCATCTCTGGATGCGTAGCATAGACCTCCAGAAACTGCCCCTCTCGACTCACCTCAAACACGAGGTCGGGCAAGCTTTTCAGGATGGAGCGCGCATAGGCGAGGCTCTCTTCCAGTTGATGGCGCGTTGCATCATACTGAATTGCTGAGGCGGTAAGGTGCGCAATCCGTTCCAGCATCTCTGCCTCGGCGGGTAGTGGCTTGCGTGGCGTGTCAAGATAGATGGCGAAAGTGCCCAAGACCACCTCATCTTGCCCCATCACGGGCTGAGACCAGCACGCTCGGAAGCCGAATGGCAGCACGAAGTTGCGCACAGGTTCCCAGTGGGGGTCGCTTTGGATGTCCTCCGTGATGGTCGGCTTCTTATGGAAGACTGCAGGTCCGCATGAGCCTAAATCTGGGGCGATGGTGATACCATCAGTGAACCGCACATACTCTTCGGGCAGGCTTGGCGCCACAAGGTAGTACAGCTTGCCATCCACGAATTCCATAATGCTACAGCGCGCTCCGGGCAAAATCTGTTCCAAGTGGAGACACAGTTCGCCCAGCACATTCCGCAACGGCTGACCCTGAACCAGTTTCGCCAGCGCGTTCGCCTGAATCTCATCCACCTTCTGCTGGAACTGTTGGGTTTGGCGGGCGCGGGTGAACCGCCAGAAACCCCACCCTGCCAGTAGTCCAGACAGCACCGCCAGTCCGATAAGGGTCGACATCCCCCGATGATACGCATGCCGTGCGGACTCGAAGTAGCCTGCAAATCGCTCCTGCCTAACATCAACCCCAACCCCCCCAAGAAACTCGCCCTTTGAACTGTAGAGTGGTGCATAAGCGCTGTAGAAAACGCCCCAGACTGACTCGATCGAATTTCCTATCACCGCCGTCTGGGTGCGGAAGAATTCGTCCATAGCAGGATTGCTCTCATACTCATCCCAAAGGTATGACTTGTCGTCGACTCCATCCTCATCGTGGTCGCCTGGAGGGGTTGGATCTAACAAAAAATAGACCTTACCCTCTTTCTGAACAAAGGTATACACAAATCGCACATCAGGATGAAGTTCCAGAAAGCGTGCAAGGGGCTGGATGAGGCGTTTATATTCCGGGGTGTTCTCCTCGCCCTTTTTAAGCTGGAGCTGCGCTTCAGCGTCCACCAGTAGTGAAGCCGATTTCGCTAAAGTAAGCAGATACTCTCTTCGGTCGGTTTCTATCCGGTCAATACTCTCGCGATAGAGCTTCATTAGCCCGATGGAGCCGCTCAGCAGAACCACCGCCGTGACCATCAGACCTACCCACAAAGGCAAGAGTTTCCTCGCCACTACACGCTTCAGAAAGTCCATCGTCGTATTTTTTCCATACCGATAGGCATGACCTGAAGAAACAACCCTCGACAGCAGTGAGTCTTTGTGCAGGGGGCGGAGGATTAGGAACCCAATTCGTGGATTTTACTGGGAGATTTTTGACCCACTTCCCGAAAACCTTGCAGGAATTGGAAAATACTTGTAGAACTCTGTGTTGGCGTGGAGGATGGAACCGTGGGTCAATGGATAGACCCCTTTACGGGTACGACTTACCTATGGGAAAGCGAGTGGGAAGAGCAGGTGCGAAGCGGGTTGGCTTCATCGCTCCAAAGTTTGCTCACAAGTGATGCTGCCCACTCAGCGAACGCAGTGGCACGCTTCTGGAAAGAACAATACTATCGCACCGTGTTCCCCTTAAGATATGGTTGTGCCACAGAGGGAGCGCCTTATGCCCATGGAGTGGCACTCTATACCGGTTCTCCTGTTCACCTTTCAGAGTCGGCGATTCGTCAGCACTTTTTGGATGGTACGAAACACCCGCCGCTCCTCACGGCACGCACCGACCCGAGCTTGCTGGTGGCAGACCATCACTTGGCGGTCTCAGCGCTGCTGAACGGGGCACTGCGCCGACTGGGAGTGGACGCGAACATCCTTCACCAGGTGCGTTTGGGCGCACTGGTGCACGAACTGAGCGACCTTGTAGACCTCAGTGCCTACCCATTAGCCCAAGCAGTGGCAAAATATCTGGACGGGCGTGGGGAGTGTCCGAGCGTTCTGAGTGAATGCGAACCCCTCCTGAGAGGTATCCATGAGTCGCGCCCCGAACTGTTAGACCCAGGTTTACAGATTGCCCTCGTGGGCGTTGCGGCACAGCGCATCAAACAGTATGTTTACGAATCGCCCGGTTTGCC
>JBDNDR010000371.1:0-2597 GCA_046718995.1 Fimbriimonadales bacterium | reverse complement strand
TTGGCGCACGCGGGTTTGCCAGTCCTCCACTGCGGGCACAGGGGGCAGGAAGTAGAAAGCCACCAGTCCCGGCTGGGCACGGGGCAGAAACTCCGAGTGCAAGCGTCCGAACGGGAGGCGCGATTCAGTCTCGCTGAACCGTGCATAGAGTAGTCCCAAGTACGGTTCAGCCAGCGCCACCCTCAGCAGTTCGGTCATGAGCAGGGCGTCCACCTGCTGGGCGGGCGGGGCAGGGAGTGAAACCGCCAGCACTTCGCAGGGACTACTCAGCGCGCTCCAGAGAGTAGGCACTGGCGACTCGGCGGATACCCCAGTAGCAGGGCTGGCAGAGAGCGAACGACTGGGGCTGGACGCCTTCACAATCCGCAACGCCTCCTCATGGCTCAGGTCGCCCACCAGCACCACCACGAATCGGTCAGGCTGGTAGTGTTGGCGATGGAAGGCACGCACGGGGGCAATCGGAAGCGTGCGCAGGCGGTCGGGGTCGCCCAGCAAAGGCAACCCGTAAGCGTGGTTTGGGAACCGCTGAGCAAATAGGGCATAGCGCGCCACCCGAACGGGGCTAAGCCGATGGAGCGGGTACTCGTCCTCTAAAATGATGGTTCGCTCGCGTTCCAGTTCGGCTTCAGGCAGGAGGGGATGGAACAGATGTGCTAATAGGATTTCCAGAGGTGTCTGCCAGCGGTCTTTCAGCACGGTTGCTCGGAACCGCACCCAATCGCGTTCGGTGCTGGCTTCCAACAACCCACCTGCCCGTTCAAAAGCCAAGTCTAAAGCGCCCTTGGGGTGGTTGGGCGCGCCTTTGAAAAGCAGATGCTCCAGCAGGTGCGCAACGCCCGAGGTCTCTGGGGTCTCATCGGCAACGCCGGCACGTACCCAGACCTCCATCGCCACGAGGGGCATCTGGGGCACGCGTTCCGTGATGAGTTGGAGACCGTTTGGCAGTTGCGTGCGCTCGGGGCGGGCTTGGGCGACCCCCCAACCGAACAGGAGCAGTATCGCCAGCCCGCCGAGCCACTTCATCATGAGGAGGGCGGATTCCAGTCTTTACTTTTGGTGCGGGCTTCCTCCCACGCCTGCCGATAGAGCCGTTCACGCTCGGCTTGGCTGGGTGCCTTGCCTGTAGCGTAGTACCACGCCGCCGCGCGCCCGACTGTCAGTGTGCCTGCGTAGGCAATCATCCCTTTGACCACCATGCCGACCCCGCCGGGCACAAACCCGACCAGCTGGCGTGCTACCGCTCGCCAACCGAACGCCGCGCCCAACACCGTCCCCATCTCGGGCATGCGCTCGCGCCAGTCGGGTTTCTTGCCAAACGCCGCAGCGACCCGTAGCACCATCAGCATCTGGTTCTTGGTGAGAATGACCATATCGGCTACCGCAGCAGGAGGTGCCAGCAGTCCCAGTAGCGGGAACACGCTGGGCAACGCCGAGAGCATGGCTATCCCCGCGTTCGTGGTGGCGACCTCCTCCACGATGCGGTTCACTACCACCTCGCGAGTACCGGGCAACACCCGCGCCAGTGCGACCAGCGGGAACTCATGGTTTTGGAAATGGTTCACCACAGCCTCGATCGCGTCTTGGGGTACCTCCAGCGCGTCACAGCCCAGCACGAAGTCAAACTCCTCGTTGGGAGGTCCCTCAAACCGCTTCACATACTCGCTCGCCGTTTGGAGCGTTGTGGGGCTGGCACCGCTGGTCAACACACGCCACACCGCCTCCACCCGGTCTGAATGCCCGACCAGCGCGATGCGGAACGGCGTGATCAGTTCCTGCTCCACCACTTTGGGTGAGAGCTCCTTCGCAATATTCCACAGATGGGTCAACTGCCCAATTCGTTGCTTGATCATTGTTCTATTCCCCCGATAGTTTTTGGGGCGCCGAGCTCACGCCCGGCGCGTTCTCTCATTGGAGAGGGGCATTCATCGCCGACCCCGCAGAGGGCATCGCTAACGCAACGACCCACGGTCAATCGGCATGGCTAACCCTGCCACGGGTCGCTAAAATGTCCACCCCTCCACAGTTTGGTGACGGTTACTCATCACCTATCACCCCCTTGTGGTTGGATTTCGCTTGACCCAGCCGATGACTGCGCCAACCGATAGCCTATTATACCTCTCACCCCCTACTGAACATTTCTGAGGATGCCTCGTAAAAGTGGTTGGCAGGCAGACACCTGACCACTAAGAAGGAGGGTTTCAACAATGAAGCGTAAACTGATGTGGCTTACTGCAATTGGCGTTGTAGCAGCAGTTGCCTATGCCCAGATTAGTGCTGTGGGTGCGGTCGGGAACGGCTTTGCCGGCGCCCCAGATGCCGACCAGCCCAACGCCCGATTCGGCTTCAAGGTCGCCCGAGTGGAAGCGCGTGGGCAGACCAATCTACGAGGTGATTTCGGCTTCGCCTTCCGTGGAGAGCGCGGGCTGGTCGAAATCAATATGGCGAGCCTACGCAACCTGGAAGTAAACTTGGACGAGAAGACCGCAACCTTCACGGGACCCGCAGTCGCCACAGTGCGTACCAACTCGGGCGTGCGCCGTGAGCGCGGGGTCGTAGTGGTGCATGTTGCGGATAACCGCCCCGCAGGAAGCACCGAG
>JBDNDR010000370.1:0-2601 GCA_046718995.1 Fimbriimonadales bacterium | reverse complement strand
AGACGGAGGTCACATTCTTGAACTGATTATCCATCACAACGGAGGCGTTGACCGTTAGGTTTCCTGCGATCGGCATGCGGAACTCGGTACGCTCGCCAGCATAAAATTCAATAGGGGCACGCCCATCCGAGAAGGTGAGCCGTATTTTCGGGCGTGGGCTGAACTCAAAATCCTGCTGAAAGCCGAGGGTGGTGCGCACTTGCGCTTGCGCCACCGTATAGCCTGCCGATATCCCGCTCTGCGAGTAGGATTGATTGAGCCAGTTCGTACCCACTGGTAAACCGAGTAGGGTCTGAACAAGATAGACTGTGGCGGCGGTTAAGTCGCCCGTAAGAGTCACCACACGGTCCCGCCCGGAGCTTCGTCGCATTCGGGTTGCTGGGGTTGCCCGCTGCGGTAGCAATGCGCGGATAGTGCAGGTTCAGCACCAACACGCCGGGATAGTTGCTAAGCAGGTCAAAATCACGGTCCCAAATGTTGATGTTGCTGGTATGAAACAGTTGTTGATTGTAGTTGAGTGTAGGAACATTCAGTGAGCGGTTGAGAATGTCTTCGCTGAAGGCGCGTGCCCGAACACTGAAGGAGCCTTGAAAGTCCAGCACTCCACTCATAGAAGCCCACGCATCGGGCGAACGGGTGGTCATCTGAGCGCCCTGATTGAGCCGATAGGACGATTCCACCACCACAATGCCACCCTGTACCAGATATTCGCGTGTCGGCACTGAGAGGCTGATCTGAATCGGGTAGACGACCGAAACATCCCCACCGGTGGCTTCAGCTTGGAACAGTAGCCCGATGCGCCCACGAGCGGAGGCACTCCCACGAATGCCAAATTCGCCCAACAGTGGCACACTGAAGAACCCTCCACCCGAGCCAGAGTGTTCGAACGGCAAACCGAGAAAGTAGCTGACAACGCCCGTACCACAAGTGCCTGTACGCCACATGCACTGATTGGTCGTGCTAAAGGTCAGGTCGTAGGTGTAGGTCTCGCGTTGAGCGTAGAGGCTAATCATCGCCAACATACACCAGAGCGTAATTACACTGCGACTCAAGCAACACACGCGCTTATTCATCATCCACCTCCGCCCCATCGAGCGACAGGGCTGTACTTATCGTATCCCATTTTGTTTGTTTTGCAAGGATTTAACGCAAAATTGCAACATCTTGCAGGTTTCTGAGTCGGCGGGGCGAATCTATAGAGCAGGGGCTTTATGCCGTCAGGAACTGTTGGGCAGTATTTGCAGAAGTTGCGCTTATCACGGGGGATGTCCTTACGTGCCTTAGCCCGCTCATCTGGCATCCACGCTTCTACACTCAGCCGCTGGGAGTCAGGAACTACCCATCCCTCTAGCTATGAGCTGGAGGCTGTGCTCCGCGCTCTCAACGCCAGCCAGGGGGAGGCTCAAACGGCATGGGAGCAGCTGAATGCCCCACGCGCGTTGGCACATGTGAAACAGAGCCACTCTTTGCCCCCGATGCCGATGCAGGGTGACCTTTGGCGGGCGATGCGGATGCGCAAAGGATGGACTTTGGAACAGACCGCTTCGGCTTTAGGGGTTACTGCCGTAACCCTCAGGCGATGGGAGCGTTCTGAGAGCCTGCCCACGATAGAAGACCGTATCCGATTAGGGCATCTACTGGATGCGACTCAAACCGAGATAGATTGGCTTTGCAAAACGGAAGGGGGGGTGCTCCCGCTGCTGTACCCTCTGCCCAAAACGCTGGGAGCGATAAGAGAAGTGCTGGAGCACCGCTTCTGGCTCTCGCAGCCTTTTACACTATTTGAAGACCTTTTCTATCTCAGTGTAGAGGCATTTCTCCATCGCCTGCTCCGGCGTGGGCAAGCAGCGCAATCGGTACTCACGACGGCTTATGTGGTGCATGCCCGTATGCTGACGAATCAAGGGCGGTTGCTGGAAGCGCAAACACCAGCCTACCATGCGCTGTGGTGGATGGAACGGATAAACCCTCTTGAACCCCACTGGCTTGATGTGGTTCATATAATTGCGAAGGGAAATGCGGAGTTGCAGAGCCGTTTCTGTCCCCATCTCGGAATGGAGTTTCTCAGGAAGTGGGTTCCGTTAGCGAAGGTGATCGCACCCGAACATGAGCAGTGGTTCCTACGAGACATTGCTGAATACCAGAGCTTTACTCGTGAGCGCGCCTCGGCTGTATCGCTCAGTCAGGACATTATGAAAAATGTGCGCAACTCTTTAGAACGGGATATGAACCCCATTTTGACTCACGCTTTGGTCTTGACGAACGGCGGGCGACCACGAGAAGCGATGGAGCTCTTGGAGAGTACCCCGGACATCGGTTGGGACGATAATCAGGTGCATCAACAAAACATTAATTTGTGCACCGTATGGATACGCACGCTCAGGGGGGTGGGGCGCGAGGAGGAGGCTCACTTTTGGCTCCTGCGCGCCCAAGAGCTGATACAGAAGCACCATATTTGGCAGCCCCGCGCAGCCTTGAAACTGTTCAAATAGATTACTTTTATTTCTTATGGCTCGCAATCCAGTCGGCGTACCAGCGCCCACTGCGCTTGAGGATGCGCTGTTGGGTGTCGAAATCTACATACAGCAAACCGAACCGCTT
>JBDNDR010000037.1:0-10864 GCA_046718995.1 Fimbriimonadales bacterium | reverse complement strand
TGAAACTGCCTCTCCATGTCGCCACAAGCGCCGACGAGGTGAAGGAGGGCTTAGAGCTATTCCGAGGCTATGACCTGGTACTGATTGATACCATCGGTCGCGGTCAGCGCGACGAATCGCATCTACAGGAGATGTACCACGCACTGATGCCAGCCCAGCCGATGGTCTATCTCGTGTTGAGCGCTACCTCAGATATCGCTGTAATGGAAGAGGCAGTGCAGAAGTTCGGAATATTCGCTCCAGAGGCGATGATTCTGACCAAGACCGATGAGGCGGTTCGGTTCGGCAACTGTATCAATCTCTGTGTGCGCAACCCTATCCCGATGGCATATTTCACGACGGGTCAGCGTGTGCCCGAAGATATCTGCAACGCCGATGCTCAGTGGCTTACCAGTCAGGTGATGCGTGCCATCACCGAATGTCAGGTATCCCGCGAACGCCAAGAGGTCATTAGCAACTGATTGACAGCGCCGACATCGGGTATAATTAAGGGCGCTGCGGGAGTAGCTCAGAGGTAGAGCACTGGCCTCCCATGCCAGGGGTCGCGGGTTCGAATCCCGTCTCCCGCTCCATCAGCGTTTTCCCCGGACTGTCGCTCCAATCAGTGCGCCTACCACTGCGGAGGAGATGCCCGTCATCCCATAGGCGCGTGCCACCGTCGGCATCATCACATCCAGCGCGCGGTAAGCCCACATCTCGGCATAGATTAGCAACAGGCTGTAAGCAAGGGGCGGGATCAGCAGAAAACCCACCAACGCGCTCAGAAAGATGCGCGCCCGGTACGAAAGGCGGTTTTTTAGCAGGCGGGTGCCGAGTGCAATCAGCGCCCCAACGGGCACTGCGGCTATGACAGGGGCAATCAGAAATGCCCCCGGCGCGTACCAACGGACGATATCCGACGCTCCGGGAGGGTAGCCCTGAATCGTCCAGAAAGCGATGAGCCAGACCGGATGCACCCCCCAAAACAGCACACCGGCACCCACTGCGCTGAGCGGCACACTCAAGATTGTGATGAGGAGGACACCAGCACGACGCACGAGTGTAGGCTCAGTCGTTTTCATGGCGCGACTTCGATTGACTATGCTCTTGCAGGCGATAGAGCTCCATCAGTGCTGAGAACGGGTCGAGGGGATTGCGTGCGCGTTCCTCATCCAGCTCCGCAAGCCGTTGATTTATTCCGCGCACCAGCACCGCTGTGCGCCACGCTAAGATGGCGATGACTACCATGCAGAGCAGGACAAACCAGACATTCACCGCCGACCCCCTGCAAGCCGCTGGAGCGATTCGTGATGCGCATGACAGATACAGAGTGCAAGGGCGTCCGCCGCATCGTCGGGGCGAGGGCGTTCCTCCAAGTTCAGGAGGCGTTGAACCATCGTCTGCACCTGGGCTTTATCGGCTCCACCGTAGCCCGTGACCGCTTGTTTGACTTGGAGGGGGGTGTATTGGCTCCAGGTAATACCCGCCTCAGCCGACGCCAGAATCACCACACCCACCGCTTGAGCCACCTGCATCGCGGTGCGCCGGTTCGTGCTGAAGAGCAGTTGCTCGGTCACGAGGGCGTCGGGCTGATAGTCGCGCAGGAGCTGGTGGACACCCTCATGCAGTTTCAGAAGTCGCTCGGGCTGGGCGAGGGTACGGGGCGTTTCTAACACGCCGTAGGTAAGCGCACGGTAGCGGTTGCCGATGGTCTCCAGCACACCGTAGCCCATCGTTGCGGTGCCCGGGTCGATACCCAAGATTATCACAAACCGATTGTACCCTGCGCTATCGGATGAGTTTGCCCGTTAGTAGCTTATAGATGTCAAGCGAGAAGACAGTTAGAAAGATAGCGAGCACAATCACCAGCCCCAGCATCTGGACTCGCGCCATCGTCTCGGCGCTGAGCTTGCGCCGACGAATCGCCTCTACGGTGAACAGGAAGAGATACCCGCCATCCAAAATGGGGATGGGCAATAGGTTGACGATGCCCAACATCACACTGAAGGCTCCGGCGAAATCGGCGACCTCGGTGAAACCCAGTCGCGACTGAGCGTGTGTGGCGCTGGCGATGGAGATGAGGCTCCCGACCTCGTGAATGTTGCCCTGACCGAACAGGAGGCGTCGCAAACCGTCCACGATACCGAAGGTCACCGCAACGGTTTTGAGTGCGGAATGTGCCAATACCTCGCCGAACGGAGCTGGCTCCCGTGCTGTGCGCCACAAGACCCCAATCCGCCCGATGGTCTTTTTCTGACCGTTTTCTTCGACTTCTTCCTCGCGGGGCACCACCGTTAGGTTGAAGGTCTCGCTGTCGCGGCGCAGAGTGAGCTTGAGCGGTTGGTTGGCACTTTGGCGGATACGCTGAGTGGTCGCCTCCACCCCCTGAACCGGCTCATCGTTGATGGCTAACAACACATCGCCAATCCGCAAGCCTGCCTGCTGAGCGGGGGTATCAGGGAACACAATTTGCACTTGGGGGGTCGGTTTGTCAGAGGGAAGCCCAGCGAACACACCGACCAGCATGAACACAAGGAACCCAAACGCAATGCTGGCGATGGGTCCTGCCAACACGGTCAAAAAGCGCGCATGCCAGGGCTTAGACTGGAAGCTGCCTTCCAGATGCTCCTCGTCGGGGAGCATGCCGGGGATTTTGACGAAACCGCCCAGCGGGAAGGCGCGCAGGGTGTAGAGGGTGCCGTCGCGTCCACGGGCGATACGCCACAGGATGGGTCCAATCCCGATGGCGAACTCCTCCACTTTCATTTTGAACCGTTTCGCCACCCACATATGCCCAAACTCATGCGCTGCGACCAGCAGCGTGAAGATTCCTATCAGATACAGCACGGTCAATATCACAGACATCGTTATAGCTCCATTATGAGATTATCGGTTGAGATAGCCCCAGAATTTCCAGGGTGATAGCGCGTGCCCAGCGGTCTGCCTCCAGTACCGCTTCCAGTGTCGGCTCGGTCGGTTCGTGGCGTTCCATCACCGATTCGACCAGCTGAGCAATCTGTAAAAAGCCGATACGGCGTTCCAAGAATAGGCGCACTGCTAACTCGTTGACAGCGTTCAAGACGGTTGGCATGGTGCCCCCGATGCGCGCCGATTCGTAGGCAAGACGCAGGCAGGGGTAGCGCTCAAAGTCGGGGAGCTCAAAAGTGAGGGTGTTCACCTGGTCTAAGCGTAGGCGGGGCAGACCGGTGTTGAGCCGTTCGGGGTAGACAAGTGCATACTGGATGGGCAGACGCATATCGGGCAGGCTCATCTGGGCGATGACCGAGCCATCGTCGTACTCCACCAGCGCGTGCACAATGCTCTGAGGGTGGATGAGCACCTCCACCTGGTTCAAGTCCAGCCCAAAGAGCCACTGTGCCTCTATGACCTCCAACCCCTTGTTCATCATCGTTGCAGAGTCGACCGTGATTTTTGCGCCCATGTTCCAATTGGGGTGCTGAAGCGCTTCCTCCACCTGGATAGCGTGGAAGGTCTCCAGCGGGCGGGTACGGAACGGTCCTCCCGAAGCGGTGAGCGTGAGTCGAGCGATTTGGTGCTGTTGTCCACCCTGAGCCGCTTGGAACGCCCCGGAGTGTTCGCTATCGATGGGGAGGAGCGTCGCGTTGTGTTGGCGGGCTGTCTCCATCACTATCCTGCCCGCTGCAACGAGCACCTCCTTCGTGGAGAGCGCGACGGTCTTACCGGCGCGTAGGGCGTGCAGGGTCGGCTCCAGCGCAATCACGCCCCCCAGCGCAACTACCACGATGTCCACTTCGGGGCGACTGACCAATTCACATAGCCCGTCCACCCCGTAGTAGAGGCGATAGTTGCTGAGAGTGCCGTTGCTGGGCGGGACAACAAGCCCCAGATGGCGAACGCCCCACGCTTGTGCCTGTTCTAAGAGGCTCTGCGTGTCTTGGTAAGCACACAGACCGACCACCTCAAAGCGATGGGAAAGACGCTGAACCACTTCCAGGGTTTGGCGACCGATGGAGCCTGTTGAACCCAGCACCACAATCCGCTTCATCTAACCTAAATGATACCCGATGACTCTTACGGCTCACACAGGCTGAAACGCACGAAGACGCAGGTGTGAATTACCGCATACTTGAGGCAATTGGCACAAATTGTGCTATAATACTCAAGGCTACCTACTCCGTAGGCGTGCGAGACCAACGACAAGCGTTAGCGTCATAATAGGTAGTCTTTGCAGGAGGGCTTGAATGAAGAATCTTTTTAGAGCGAGTCTTACGCTTATTGCAGGCACGGTTGTGGTATTGAGTCTCAGTGCAGATGTCCGAAAGCCGCTGTATCATAACCAACTCATCTTCCCCTCATGGGCACCGCTTTGGGAATGGGAAAATCCGACGCGCTACGACCTGAACCACCTAATAATTAGCGAGGTAACGGGTGTTCAGGGTGTGGGTTCACTCTGTTGTGAGGGGGTGACCCACGACGGCTATGCGATGCATCTATGCTTTGCTCCTGGAACTCCGCGGGAGTATGTAGACTATGTCTCACGGCTGATATTCGGCGACTTCATGCCAGCCTATAACGCCCAAGCACGATGGAGTTCTACCTCGTTTGGTAGCACGGGCAGTACGGGCAACCCCATCAGTCTGCGCTGGAGTTTTGTGCCCGATGGAGTGGCACTGCCAGGGCTGAGCGGTGGCTCCGCTCCGAGCAATCTGTTCGCAAGTATGAATAGCAAGTTCGGCAACAATACCACGCTCTGGCAGAACCAGTTTCGGAATAGTTTCGCTCGCTGGTCGCAAGTGGCTGGACTGAGATATACGGAGGTGAGCGACGATGGGGCGGCGTTTCCTAACAGCGCCGGTTCGGCGTCGGCACCTCGCGGCGATGTGCGGATTGGCTCTCGTTCGTTGGATGGTTCTGGCGGTGTGCTGGCGTTCAACTACTTCCCGAACACAGGAGATATGGTGCTCGACTCCAGCGAGAACTGGCAGTCTTCGTCAGGTACTTACCGCTTCTTGCGCAATACCGTGATGCATGAGCATGGTCATGGGTTGGGGATGGGGCATGTCATCCCGACCGACCGTACTAAACTGATGGAGCCTTACCTCAACACAAACTTTGATGGTCCCCAAGATGACGATATAAGGGGAGCCCAGCGACTCTATGGCGACCCCTACGAACTGAATAACACCGCCGCAACGGCGACCCCGATCGACATGACCAGCACGAACAACACCGCGCTGAATATGGCGAGCTTAGACCGTACCGCCGATGTGGACTTCTATCGGATTACGGTACCGCCAGCCAGACTGCTCACGATTACCGTCACACCAATCGGCGCTTCCTATCAAGTCGGTCCTGATGGAGGTACCGCGACTACCATAGATACCCGAGCAATTCAGAACCTTCAACTGGAGCTGCGTGCCAGCAACGGTACCACGGTATTGGCGACCGCTCCGAACACGGGCATCGGTGCGACAAAACAGATTGCGAACTACAAGACGCTACCTGCAGGTGGAACCTACTTTGCGAGGGTCTTTTCAGGCACTGGCTCCACCAACGATGTCCAGCGCTACGAAATCCGCGTGCAGACAAGCAACTTGCCGCAGGGTGATGTGAACGGCGATGGCTGTGTGGATGATGCCGACCTACTCACAGTATTGTTCGCCTTTGGTTCTAACGATATCAGTGTAGACCTGAACGGGGATGGGATTGTAGATGACGCCGACCTGCTGATTGTGCTGTTCAACTTCGGCAGCGGGTGCTAACGGCTGACCCACCCGATAGTAAAAGCTCGCTCAGGGGCAGACAATGGAGCCTGCTCCTGAGCTTTTATTGGTGGACTCTTATGCACCATTCAAAACACCCCCTACGGTAGAGTAGGGGGTGTCAAGAGTTGGGTGGTGGGGGTTTAGTTCGCTACCACAGTGGTCAACCCACTTTCGCCGGGCGGGAGGGTATCGTCCGACTTGACGAAGATGATGTTGCCCTCTTCGTTCAGGCGTGCGACGATGGTATCGCCTTCCTCGAAGCGTCCGAGCAACAACTGCTCAGAGAGCGGGTCTTCAATCATCTGTTGCACCACGCGTCGGAGCGGGCGTGCGCCATAGTTCGGGTCGTAACCCTTTTGGGCAAGCAGTTCCTTGACAGGGTCTTCCAGCACGAGGCGCATATTGTGGGTCTTGAGCTGTTCCTCCACGCGCGCCACCATTAGATCCACAATCTGCAGAATCTCTTGGCGCGTGAGCGGATGGAACACAATCACCTCGTCCACGCGGTTGAGGAACTCGGGGCGGAAGAGCTTCTTCATCTCCTCCATCATGCGGTTCTTCATCGCCTCGTAGGTGCGTGGGTCTTCGGGGTCAGAGCGTCCCTGTCGGAACCCCACGCCTGCCTCTTCGACCACCGAGCGAACGCCCACATTGCTGGTCATGATGATGATGGTGTTGCGGAAGTCCACCACATGCCCTTGCGAGTCGGTGAGGCGTCCATCTTCCATCACTTGAAGGAGCAGGTTGAAGACATCGGGGTGCGCCTTCTCAATCTCGTCCAGAAGCACCACGCTGTAGGGCTGTCGTCGGACGGCTTCGGTCAACACGCCACCCTCTTCGTAGCCGACATAGCCGGGCGGGGCACCGATGAGACGAGACACATTGAACCGCTCCATATACTCGCTCATGTCGATGCGGATGAGGTTCGCCTCGTTGTCGAACAGGTAGCCTGCCAGCGCGCGTGCCAACTCGGTCTTGCCTACGCCGGTGGGACCCAAGAAGATGAAGGTGCCCATCGGGCGCTTGGGGTCTTTGAGTCCTGAGCGGGCGCGTCGCAGGGCGCGTGCCACTGCCGAGACCGCCTCGTGTTGACCGATGACACGCTGGTGCAGTTCATCCTCAATCCGTAGGAGCTTCTGAGTCTCACCCTCCACCAGGCGCGAGACGGGGATACCCGTCCAGCTCTGGACGATATGAGCGACATCGTGTTCGGTGACCAGAGTCGTCATCTCTTGGCGGGTGGATTCCCATTCCTCCTCCAGCTCGGCAATCTGGTCTTCGAGTTGCAGTTTGCGGTTCTCCAAACTCTCCATACGCTCGAAGTCGTTCTGCTGGCGGGCGCTCTGGATGTCTTTTTGAACCATTTCCAGTTCGCCTTTCGCCTTGCGCAGTTCCATCGGCGGGAGCGTCTGTTGGAGCTTGACTCGCGAAGCCGCCTCGTCAATCAGGTCGATCGCCTTGTCGGGTAGGAACCGGTCGGTGATATAGCGTGAGGAGAGCTTGACCGCGGCTTCCACAGCGCTATCGGTGATAATCACGCGGTGGTGGCTCTCGTAGCGGTCGCGCAAGCCTTTGAGAATTTGGACTGCCTCTTCGGGCGAGGGTTCACGCACTTGAACCGGTTGGAAGCGTCGCTCGAGGGCGGCATCGCGTTCGATGTACTTGCGGTACTCGTCCATTGTGGTTGCGCCGATGCACTGGAGTTCGCCGCGTGCGAGGGCGGGTTTCATAATATTGGAAGCATCAATTGCGCCTTCGGCGGCGCCTGCCCCCACGAGGGTGTGGAGCTCGTCCACGAACAGCACGACCTCGCCTTGCGCTTTGCGCACCTCTTCCAGCACGCGCTTCATCCGCTCTTCAAACTCACCGCGATACTTGGTGCCCGCAACCAACCCTGCCAGGTCAAGCGACACGATGCGCTTATTGCGGAGTGCGTCGGGTACATCGCCTTGCACGATACGCTGTGCCAGCCCTTCCACGATGGCGGTCTTCCCAACGCCGGGCGGTCCCACCAGCACGGGGTTGTTCTTGGTGCGTCGTGCCAAGATTTGCATCACGCGTTCAACCTCTCCGTGTCGCCCGATGACCGGATCCAGTTTGCCTTGGCGTGCCATTTCGGTCAGGTCACGTCCGAACTCGTCCAGCGTAGGGGTGCGTGAGCGTTGGGAGCGTGTGGAGGACGGGGTGCTATGTCCTTCGTGCTCTTGTAAGTTCATCACTTCACGGCGTGCGCGTTCCAGGTCCACGCCGAGTTTGTTCAGCACACGGGCTGCCAAGCCTTCGCCTTCACGAATCAGACCCAGAAGCAGGTGTTCAGTTCCTATATAGTTGTTATTGAGTTGGCGTGCCTCGTCATAGGCGAGGTCGATCACGCGTTTGGCGCGCGAGGTGAGCTGCATCTCGGCGCCGTGGCGGATGTCGCCTCGCGAGGCGTAGCGTTCGATTTCGGCGCGAATGCGCTGAAGACTGACGCCGAGGCGGTCCAGAATGCGTGCGGCGACGCTATCGGACTCACGCACCAGCCCCAATAGCAGATGTTCGGTGCTCACTTGGGTGTCGCCCAATCGTTGAGCCTCTTCTTGCGCGTAGAAGATCACTTTGCGCGCCCGCTCGGTAAAGCGTTGCCACATCATTCTCGACCCTCCAGTACGGCGTTTTTACCGTATCGATAGAGTATTTCCATAAAACCTCCAGGGCTTCACAGGGTACTTACCGAAACTATTGTCGGCAGGAGCCTCCCCACGATTTACCCGCCTATATTGTAGCACAAAAGCCATCCGAAATTCAAGCAGGTGCAAGCGCAAAACTTAGGGAACTCTTGAACACTGTTTATCGTATAGCAACCGCTTCTGGAGTACCCGAAGCCTTGACTGGAGTGCCCTGTTGGCTGGGTATGATATAGCGTCCCTATGATGCAACTTTCGCCCGACGAGCAAGCCAAGCGTCGCGCCAGTACCGTCTCGCTCGGCTACAACCTAATCGCTACGGTTCTCAAGTTGACCGGTGCTGTCCTGACCGGTTCGGTGAGCCTCCTGACCGAAGCGCTCCACTCCGCGACCGATGTGGTCGCTTCACTTTTTGCCTATATCGGGGTACGGGTCGGTTCGGTGCCCCCGGATGAGGATCACCCCTACGGACATGGCAAAGTGGAGACCCTCGCGGGCTTCGGCGAGTCGATTCTTCTTATCTTAATGGTGGCTTATCTGCTCTTTGAGGGAGTCCGGCGCCTGTTTCAGGGGAGCAGCTTGGAGAGCTTGGAGGTCGGTATCGGGGTGATGGCTTTCTCTACTGTCACCAGTTTGATTGTGGGGCTGTATGTCTCGCGTGTGGGTAAGCGTACTCGCTCGCTTGCGCTTCAGTCTAATGGGCAACATCTTATGGTGGACTTTTGGACGAGTGCGGGCTTAGTTGTTGCGCTGGTGGTCATCAGTCTTACGGGGTGGGTGTGGATTGATGCGGCGTTAGCCATCGGGATTGCGTTATGGCTTCTGCGGGGTGCCTACCGGTTGGCGCATCAGGCATTTCACGAGTTGATTGACCATCGCCTGCCTGATTCTGAGATTGCCTGTATTGATGCGATTGTCCATTCTGAGCCAGCCGTCCTGAGCTACCATCGCCTGCGGACACGACGCTCGGGAGCCGTGCGCTACATTGACCTCCATATTGTGGTGCCCAGCGACTGGAGTCTACAGATGGCGCACCAAGTGGCGGATCGGTTGGAAAAGCGCATTGAGAGCGAACTGGCGCCTGCTCAGTGTGTTATCCATGTAGACCCTTACGACCCCGAGCGTAGCCAGCACCAGGCGACGGCGGTCGCTCCCTCATCAAGCCGTGAGAGTGCCGAGTAAAACCCTACTCTACAGGGATGAGCGCCACCCAGCCGAGTGGGGTATAGGGTGGCGCTTAAATTATTGGCGACGGTTCTTAACCTGCCTATAACACAGGTGTAGGTATCGTATTTTACAGGAGGTTTGCTATGCGAACACTGAGAGCATTTACTCTTATTGAACTGCTCGTGGTGATTGCTATAATCGCAATCCTTGCAGCGATTTTGTTCCCCGTGTTTGCTCAAGCGCGAGAGAAGTCTCGCCAATCCGTGTGTTCCTCGAATATGCGCCAGATAGGCATCGCTTATTTAATGTACGCCGGTGACTACGACGGTCACGGACCCAGCCCTGGTGGACGCGGATTCATTGGTCACCCTGACCCTAACTTCATCTCGCCCGCATGGTCGGTGATGGCACGGCAAAACGATCGTTGGGTCGACATAGGTGGACTCTATCCGTACATCAAACAGCGTGGACGGGGAGGTTCCCAAAATGTGTGGGCTTGTCCGAATGCGATTGCGCCCGCAGGTGAGTTGTTCGGACTGGGAATGAACTTCTCTATGAACGACTACGCTCGCATGCAGCATCCGGGACAGGCAGTTACTGCAGTAGGGAACGTCCCGTTCGCTCCGTATCCCAATTTCCATTGGGGACTGAACCCCGACTTGGTGGGAGGCTCTCCCTCACAGCTGGTTTTAGTGACCGAGACGGTTCAGGCAAAGGATGGACGCGCCAACCGAAATATGAGCCCTTACTTCTCCTTCGACCCGATGGGAGGAGGGAATGCTGATCCAGTGCGGAACTCGGGGTTCCCGCCCTTGCCTGTGGGAGCAGCCCAGCGGTACCACGGTGGGGGATGTAACTTCCTTATGGCAGATGGACATGTCAAGTGGTTCCGTCCTGAGTCTACTTGGGCACGAGAGTATAACCCCGCCGTTCAACAGTTCAATCCTTTCCTGATACAAGCATACCAGCAATTAGGTGTTCAACCGGGTGGTAGCAGAGACCTCTGGAATCCTCAGATAGGTGCAGTAGTCTATCCGTGAGAAAACCGCTCAGGACGACTCTCAGCGGAGGGAGCGTAGTAACTCCCTCCGTTATATTTTCAGCGGTTTTGAGTTTGTCAGCCCTATGTTGGGTTTGGATTGCGGGGCGAACCTCTACGGCTCAAAGTTCACTTGCAGGATGTAGAGTTTCGGATGGTGGGTATCCAAGGGATTTAGGCATCCACTCCCTCCCCCCTTGACTTTTTTATATGCGATTGGCTATAATATACTCCGCTGGGGCGTAGCCTCGCTTGGGGCTATGCTG
>JBDNDR010000369.1:0-2601 GCA_046718995.1 Fimbriimonadales bacterium | reverse complement strand
ATCGCTCGCCCGCCCCGAATGCGCTTGCCGGGCATAAAGGCAGCGTGTCCATCGCAATAAACGATGTTCGCTCCTCCATCGGTATGGCGGTATCGGCAGATGTTGTACCCACCTTCGGGGGCACCCCAGTAGCCGTTGGCGCACTTGAGGCGATGCATCCCCCAGTTCGGATGCTCGCCCCGAACGGGCAGACCTGTGCCGTTATCGGCGTCGCCCCAGTTGTGGAAGAACCCACCCAGCGACGAGTCGGCAACCAACGCGATATTGACCACGCCCTCAGGGAAACTGCTCAAGCGCGCCATCGTGGGGATCCCCACCCAAGGAATCTCGACCCCGCGAAAGATGTACTCGTTATAGCCCA
Source organism: Fimbriimonadales bacterium (assembly GCA_046718995.1). Lineage (GTDB taxonomy): Bacteria > Armatimonadota > Fimbriimonadia > Fimbriimonadales > GBS-DC > CAKZQI01. The sequence continues at coordinate 2,240 of JBDNDR010000369.1, read as the reverse complement.
GATTAACTATATATTGGTCATTTGCCGGTCCGAACTCAAAATGCTCTCCCCGTCGGGGTCCGTTCGGGCACGCAAACACCTCCTTATTCTTGACATAGGTGTTGAGCAAGGGTCCCCACATCCCGACGCTATACTGCAGGAAAAGCGGATTGCGCCAACGGTCTTCGTTGGTATAAAAATAGAGGGTGAGTAGCGTCTCGTCATAATCCTGCGCATAGGCTTGAGTGGCGAGCGCCAGCTGTCGGCAGTTAGATAAGCACTGGGTCTGTCGCGCCTTCTCACGCGCCTGAGCAAACACCGGGAATAAGATTGCCGCCAAAATAGCGATAATCGCAATCACGACCAGAAGCTCAATCAGTGTAAATCCGCGTCGCATCGTTCGCCTCCAAATGTGCTGATAGATTCATACTTATTTGGCAGATTCCTATCTGTCTGGAGGCTTGATTGGACTATTCCGCCACTTTTTGGGAGAGGGCTTCAGGTTTACCTAATACCTGTGCCTGCTTATAGACCGCAATAATCCGATCGACAACAGCGGGCACCGAAAGAGTCTCGCGCTTGGTCATGGCGCGCTGACGCAGGGCTTCGCGCTCCTCTGCATGGCGTGTGAGATGCAGGGTCGCCTCCACAAACGCCTCTGGAGTTGGTTCGACGACCAGTCCTGTCCGCCCGTAGTCCACTGCTTCGGGTGCGCCCCCGCCATTCGCCACAATACAAGGCAATCCCGCCGCTTGAGCCTCGTCCAGCACCAAGCCCTGCGACTCGGTAACGGAGGGGAAAGTGAAGAGGTCTGCTGAGAGCAGATAGAGTGAGACGCGGTCGCGAGGCACAGGTCCCGTGAAATAGACCACCTCCTGCAGTTGCATCGCTTCTGCTTGTGCTTTGAGCGAGTCCAGCGCCGGTCCGGGTCCTACCAGCCACAGGCGCGCGTTGGGACACCCCCGTAGGATATGGGGCATCGCTTTCAGAAGTACATGCACATTCTTTTCAGGTGCCATTCGCCCCACATACAACAGCATCCACACATCGTCTGGAATGCCCAACTCCGCGCGTGCTTGCTCCTTCGTGACATTCGGGAAGGGCAGTACGGGGTTGCGTATCGGCGTGATAGGTTTCTGCACCCCATATCGGCGTAGCACCTCCGCCCCAATCTCGGAGGGCGTCATCACGGAAGCCACCTGCTCGTAATAGCGCTTCAGGTGCCAGCGCAATACACGGCGCACCAGTCCCTTCGGCACGAAGCCCGGCACATAATGCAGATACTCTTCGTAGAGGGTGTGGTAAGTGCTGACAAGCGGTACGCCCGCACGCCGTGCCCAACTGGCGCCTGCCATCCCCACGAAAAACGGCGTATGGGTATGAACAACATCAAAACCTTGCTGACGGAACTCACGCCATAATCTCGGCGCAAACAACCAGCCTATCGGGTAGTCGGGTTCAAACGGCGTTCTGAACGAAGGCAATCGCCGCACCACCTGCACCTCATCCCGATAGTCTGGGTAGTGGGGAGCATAAATCCAGACCTCATACCCGCGCCGAGTCAGCTCCTCGTGCAAAATGCGAATGGAGATACTGACCCCATTCAGATAAGGCAGATAACTCTCGGAGAAAATGGCGACTTTCACGGCGTTTCGTCCGCCTCCTCGGAGGCAGATTGATGGGCATTACGGTTCCCCAACGGACGGCGCAGAGCCTGCTCCTCCAGAAAGGCGACCACATCCGACAAGCGAAACCGACGCTGATTGCCCTCCGTGCGGAAGTGCTTCAGCCAGCCGCGGTCGGTGTACCGACGAACCGTGGCTGGGCACACACCCAGCAAACGCGCAACCTCCTCCAGAGACAGCACAGGGTCGGTCAAACGCGCAATCAGCTCCTCGCGGCTCTCCCGAATGCGAGCGGGATAGTACCGGCGGGTGACGCTGTCATCCGTCCATTCCGCCAGATAACGCAGATACTGAGGCAGCTTCGCCCACACCTCGTCCGCTTCGGGGGGCACAATCTGCTCGGGGTCTGGCTTGCGTCGACGTCGGCGCTTGCGCAAGCGCGGACCGTCTTCTTGGGGGGTATCTATCGCCACAACCGCTTGCTGGGAACCTGATGAAGCCGCATCACGCGGGGTGTCCTCTTGGGGCAGACCCAGCTCATCGCGCAGAAAGGGCAAGAACTCTAAGATGTTTGGCACACGAATAGAAAGGAGCGCGGGTGTGGAGGTCTCGGTGGATACCCCTGAATGGGCAGCA
>JBDNDR010000368.1:0-2604 GCA_046718995.1 Fimbriimonadales bacterium | reverse complement strand
TGCTGCCAGGATGGCGATAATGGCAATCACGACCAAAAGCTCAATCAGGGTGAACCCCTGTTTCCACAGATTCCTGCGCATGGCTGCCTCCCAATCGGATGCCTCATTATACATCGATTGGGAGGCTTTTAATTAAGCAACTTCTTGGATACGGTCGGTCATCAGTTGGAAGGGCGTGGGGTCTTTGAGGATGACCGATTTGCGGTTTGTGCTGACCCAACCTTTGCGTGCCCAGCGGCTCAGCGTTCGGCTGACCGCTTCACGACTGGCGCCCACATAGTCGGCAATCTCCTGATGGGTCAAAGGGATCTCAATCCCCTCATCGGTCTCTTGCCCCACACTCTGCGCCAATCCCACCAGCGCGTGGGCAATCCGTTGACTCAGTTTGAGACGGCTGATATGGAAGACGCGCTCTTCCGATTGGCGGATCCGCTCTGCCAACACTCTCAGCAGGGTCAGCGCAAAGTCAGGGTATTCCGTGAGGAGCGTTTGGAACTGGTCGGGCGGGAGATAGCGCACATCGCTCGGTTCTAACGCCTCTACCGTAGCACGCACCCAGTGCCCGGTCAGGATGGTCGTCTCGCCAAAGGAATCCCCCTCACCCAAGATTGCGTAGGTCAGAGCGCTTCCATCGGGAGCGATTTGATAGACCTTCATCATCCCTTTCTCGACGACCCACCAGCCGCCTGGTTCGCGCCCGAGTTCAAGGCGTTCGCCGGGATTATAATGCACGGAGAGCATTCGGCTCAAGAGCTGATTTGCCTGCTCCGCGCTCAACATTTGCAAGGGGTTGGTCTTCACCAACGCCCACTTAACAGTCATGGCGTGCTCACCTCGTCGTATAAGATTTCGCTGTGCGAGGGGGAACACGCAGAATCGGAGGACACCTCGCACAACACGCTTATTATACCCAATAAGAAATTCCCCCCTCTCAGGGGCGAGAGGGGGGTTCGGCGGAGAGGGGAGCAGGCAGAAGGGAGGTACTTACTTGGGAGGGAGGATGACCGTGTCAATCACATGAATGACGCCGTTCGTGCACTCAATGTCAGCCTTGACGACCCGCGCATTGTTGATACGAACGGTATTGTTTTGAACGCGGATATTGATATTCTTACCCTGAAGGGTCTTGGCACTGCGGAGCTTAGTAACATCCTTAGACATAACCTTGCCCGAGACCACATGGTAGAGCAGAACCTGCTTGAGCGCCTCCTTGTCCTTCAGAAGCGCATCTACCTGAGCCTTAGGCAGCTTTGCGAAGGCTTCGTCTGTGGGGGCAAACACGGTGAACGGACCCTCGCCCTTCAGTGCGTCGACAAGACCAGCCTCCTGGACGAGCTTGACTAAAGTCTTGAACTGACCTGCGCCAACTGCGGTATCAACAATGTCTTTTTTCTCAGCGGCTGGGCTGAAGCCCGCGTAAGCCGCTACCAACGCGCTTATCGCAACACCCGTTACAACCATCCACCATCGGTTTCTCATAGTTTTCCTCCGCTATTCCTTAGCGTGGCAAAATAATACCGAGTTGCCGAAGGGCGTGTCTGTGATTTGAATCACAATCCCCCAAATTGCCCGATTTTCGACCAAACTGTAGGAAATCGTTGGCTCCAAGGCGAATTGAGAGGACGATGCATGTTCAAGAGTGGCAGAGTTCGGTCGGGGGCTATCGGTTTCGGATGCAGGGTAGCCCAAACCCTTTGAGTACACCGGTGGCTGACCCTCTGCACGGCTACAGTTTTCCCTACCTTGTGGAAGGCTATCACGAACAGAATCGGCGGTTCCAAGTCTACGCTACCCGCCAGAACCTCTACCCTTATGCCGAGCGTGCCTGCCGAACGCTCCTGCACTGCTACGAGCTGGCGCAAACCCGTCTGGGCTTAGAGCATGCCCTTCGCTATGAGGGGGTGTTGCGCGTGTTTCTCAAAACCGATGGCAAACCCGGCGCCGAGCAACAGCGCAACCTCCTCTATCTCTATGCACTGGACGAACATCTGCCCCCCAGTGCGTGGCTCCGTGAACTCACCCACGAATACGGGCACTGGATTATCCCACCCATCAATTCGTTTGTGGAACCAGAGCCTTGGGCAAACGGCGACTTAGGCGAGCGGTGGTTCACGCGTCACCTTGCCGAGGCGCTCCGCACGCGCCAGCTGGAACCCGAAGCGGTGATGGGGGCTACCCTCGCCGATTTGGAACGCTATCTGAGTCGTGCCGTACGACCGCTGGTGGAGCGTATGGCACGGGAAGGGTTGAACCTCAGCCGCTGGCGTTCGCGCCGACGCGACGGTTATGAAGAGTATCTGGCGCTGGCGCTTTACGCCGACACCGTGTACGGCAGTGAGCGGTTCGGACGGGCAATGCGCATCGCTGGGGGGATCGAACCCGACGATTTTCTGAATGGGCTACGCGAAGGTCTCTTGGAGCGTGAACAGATCCGCCTCAGTTTGCCCCTGCCAAAGACGTGGCTCTATCTGCCAGGGGGTGCCCGCCGCTGGAGCGTGGTTCAGCCTGCAGGTATCGGCTTACAGCCCGACCCCAAACGCCCCGACTGGCTCCGCCCCACAACAGAGGCGCTTCAGCTCACCGTGCGCCGAGTGCGGTAGAGGT
>JBDNDR010000367.1:0-2607 GCA_046718995.1 Fimbriimonadales bacterium | reverse complement strand
GCTACCAGAACTACCAGCGTCTCCATCTGCTCTATGGCGAGGGCAATATGAGCGAGTATGCGACCGCGCTCAAGGTGGGTACCACCTGCCTCGTGCTGGACTTAGCGGAGGCGCGTGCTATCCCCAACTGGCTCCGCCTACAAGATGCCCTTCATACCCTGAAAAGCATCTCCCGCGACCCGACGCGCAAGTGGATTGTCACCCTAATCGACGGAAGCACGATCTCCGCCATAGAGATTCAGCGTGCCTACCTCCAACTGGCGCAAAAGCGGTTCGCCGGGCGCGACCCCGAAACCGACTGGGTGCTCCACGAATGGGAGTATGTGCTGGACAAACTGGAAAGCGACCCCGAAGAACTGGAAGACCGAATCGACTGGCTCATCAAGCTCAAAATCCTGCGGGCGTATATGGAAGAGACTGGGGCGCAATGGGGCGACGATGCTCTGCACTCCATCGACTTAGAGTATCACAACATCCATCCCGAGCAGGGACTCTACTACGCGCTCCAGCAGATGGGCGAGGTCAAGCGGGTCGCAGATGATGTCCAAATCGAAGCGGGCGTCACCACACCACCCGCTGAAACGCGTGCCCAAGCCCGCGGCTATGTCATCAAGAAACTCGCCGAACGACGCTACAACCGCTACTATATAGACTGGGACATCGTCTATGTCGACCGCAATCGGCAAGTGGATATGCGCGACCCATTCAACACCTACACCCGCGAGACCGAGCGGTTCGTAGCCCTATTGTGAGGGGGATGTCCACCCATGCGAATTCGGGTGCTAAGACGGGAGGTCTCCTTACAACCCGTCCTGACAGTGTGGCTCTGCCTAACTCTGTCGGCGGCAGTAGGATGCCAACCCAAATCTACCCAAAGCCCGCAAACCTCATCGCTCCCCAAAATAGAACGGGCAGAGGACGGAACCTACACCATCCCACCCCAAGTGATGACCTATGGGGAGTTGGCTCAGCTGTTGACCACGCCGACCCGCCAAGTCGAAGCGCATCCCAACCTTCGTCAGAAAGGTATCCTGGTCGCCCTCCAGAACCGTTCTTGGGACGAGCTGAGACGCCTATTGGAGTATGGGCTTGAAGTTCAGTTCATCAAGGTTGACGAGGCAGAGGGTTCCGAGCGATGGCAGATTGTCCGACACAGCGACGCCGAGCGGCGGGATAACCTCCTTTTCAACCGCTATGTGCGGATCGCCCATCAACGCATCATGGAGCAAGTGCGCCAGTTTGAACCATGGTTCGAACGCCCCCGTGAAGCACTCAAAAGCGAACACGCCGTCGAGCTGGAGAAAATAAACGAGATATTCACGCCGGGTGACGAAAAGCCTGAGCATGTACCGTTGACCGCTACTCAGCACGATAGCTTGGTGCGCTGGTTTCATATCCTATGGGTTCAATCCTTAGATGGCTATGTGATGCTCCAGTGGATGAATCGCAACTGGAACGAGGCATACACCCGCAAGCTCATCCAAGAGCGCATGATTGTCCTCCAGCAGCCCCTGACGAGTGGCTTTCCCGGCATCATTACCCGAGACGACCTGTTAGACTTCCTCAAAACGGTTGACCCGACGGCACTGCCTGCCTACGATTGGACAATTGGCATCGTGAGTTGGAACCCTGCGCTACGCCTCGTAGTCCCCTATTGCGACATCCTTGCCCCGCATGCGGAGGGCACTCAGTGGATGCTATTCCCCATCACACTTGCCGTGGAACCCCCTTCGTGGCAGACACTCTGGCAACAGCTGGGTGATGAGGCACAAGCGTATCGCAACCTCCTGAGCAAGCGTCAAGAGACCCTCCGCAACGACCCCGACCTAACCACAAAGTTCCCAAGTAAGGACGCCAACAGCCTCTCCCAACTCTTAGAATCGTGGGCAAAAACGACCCAGCGTGAGGTGCTGATGGAACTTGCGCCCGAACGGGAACCGAACCCTCTGCCCACCACCGCTCATCTCACACTGCGAGAGTTAGCCCAGCCAGACCTCTCCCGCTGGCTCGCCCCGGAGGCAGATGCCCCTCCGTGGGGAGGGTTCCTCATCATCCACCATATCTTGGAACCCACTTCTGTGGGCAAAAGCCTAAACCAGATTGCCCACGATGGGCTTGAACAAGCTCTCTCCTCGTGGCACTACGAGATTCATGAGGGGGTACTCATCGCGCGCAACTCGTTGGCGTTCTTAGACCGGCAATACACCTACCCGTTGGATGCGCTCTTTCAGCTGGAACGCGCGCGCCCCCAAGCAAAGCATGACTTAGACGCCCACTTACAACGATTGGGCAATTTCGCTTGGGCAATCCTACGCCAACCTGACCACGGGATTGCGCTGTTGGACTATCGGGGTGCGCCCATCATGGCACAACCTGAGGGTCTAGCTGCGCTTGCCATACTGGCATCCCTACCTGCTTCCGAAAGGCGGTCCATCCTCAAACGCTTACAAAAGGACAAGACGGCTGAAATATCGCTCCAGCGGGTAGGCACCGAGCGACTGGATGCCTTAACCAAGTTCTGGCGGCGCAACACGCTACTGCCTAACTCGTCCGAACCGTTCGGCTTTCGGAACGCTTGGCATCCCCGTTTTCGCGTGCGTCTTCGCT
>JBDNDR010000366.1:0-2608 GCA_046718995.1 Fimbriimonadales bacterium | reverse complement strand
TGGACGGCAATGCAGGATGACGACCCGACGCTCCTGCTGATTCCCAAGCACATCTTCCGCGTGCGTCGCCCTGTGAGCGCTTATGAGCCAGTGCCGTTCGGTAAGGCGCAAATCCGACGCGCAGGCGAGCATGTGACGGTGGTCGCTTGGGGCAACACGCTGGAGCTAGCCGAGCAAGCGGCAGAGGCGATGGCGCAACAGGGGATCTCGCTGGAGATTATTGACCCGCGCACCCTCGTGCCGTTCGATTGGGCAACCGTCGAGCAGTCGCTGGCGAAGACGGGGCGGTTGGTGGTCATCCACGAAGACAATCGCACCTGCGGGTTCGGGCAAGCCATCATCTCCGAGATGACGACCGTGCCTGACCGTTTCAACCTTCTGCTCGCTCCGCCCCAACTGGTGGCACGCTACGATGTGCATATTCCCTTCTGCCCCGAGTTGGAGTACGCCGTCTTGCCAGACCTCCCACGAGTGCTTCAGGCAATCCAGACGGTGCTGGAGTAAGAAGGAGGGGAGAGCAGTATTAGGTTCCCCCTGCGGGCAGGGGGAACCTACGGAGGGGGTATTCCAACCTCACCCCCGACCCCTCTCCGCAAGCAGAGAGGGGAGTTTTCACCTCACCCCCAGCCCCGCTCCGCACGCAGAGAGGGGAGCCTACCCCGTCACGCAGAACACCCCCATCTGCGTCATGCTGAGCGAAGCGAAGCATCTCTGAGACCCTTCGCCTGCGGCTCAGGGTGACGGGATGGAATCGCTCTGGGTAACGGCGTGGGGTCAGGGAGCAAGTGTCTGGTTCCCCCTGCTGTAGGGGGAGGAGAACACCCCACCCGTCATGCTGAGCGCAGCGAAGCATCTCAATAAGACCCTTCGCTCCGTTCAGGGTGACGCAGGGGAACACAGGGCAACGCATCGGGCATGCAGGGATACAAAACACGCAAAGTAGCCTCATCACAGGTACAATTCATCTCAAGATGAACCGTACGGTTGGAATCGTGATGTTGTGCTGTTTGAGCCTGAGTGGGCTTGGAGCGGGCACTCTGTTATGGCGTGTTCAACAACAAGCCACCACACTGCACGGCTCGGTTCTGTTGGGGGGCTACTCGCTCAGTGGGGTGCCGCTGGAGGAACTGACTCTGCACTTGGAATCGATTGGAGACGCGCTGGCATCCGTCCCGCTTGCCCCCATCGAGGCGCCCCGCGCTTCGGCATCCCTGAGGGAGTGGGGCATTGAGTTAGACCCCCAACGCACGGCTCAGGCGATTCAATCCGCATGGTCGCAGGTGCCGTTGATGATACGCCTGTTCGGCTCGCCCCGTGTCCGCTTTGAGCCTCAGTGGCGGGTAAACCAGGCGCAGTTGCAGGCGCGTCTCCAAGCGTTCCGTCGGCTCAGTCGCCCGCCCCGTGACGCCCAAGTTCGGTTCCAGCAGGGTCGGGTGGTGCTGGTGCCCGAGCAGGTCGGACGACGCTATGTGCCTGCGATTGCCGAGCAGAATCTGTTCCACGCGCTCCATCTGCACTTGACGAACCCAGCCCTGGCAGGGCAACCAATCGCGTTCTCGCTCGGTTTGGAACCGATACCGCCCCGCCTCACCCAAGAGTCGCTACGCGCCATCACCGGGGTCATGGCGTCGTACACGAGTCGGTTTCCGGGCTACGAGGTAGCGCGGAACCACAACATCCGGCTGGCGGCGCAGGCGTTGGATGGGCGGGTGCTCATGCCGGGTGAGCGCTTGTCTTACAACGAGGCGGTGGGGGCGCGCACGCTCAAGGAGGGGTTCAAGCTGGCACCTGTAATCATCAACGGCGAGAAACGGCTGGGTGTGGGAGGCGGAATCTGTCAGGTCTCCTCCACGCTCTACAACGCAGTGCTACTCGGTGAGGTGAAGGTAGTACGACGCGTGAACCACTCGATCCCTGTGACTTATGTGCCGCTGGGACGGGACGCCACAGTGACCGATGGCGGACTGGATTTCGTGATTGAGAATAACTACGACCACCCGATTGCGCTCTCGGTGGAGTTAGGGCGCTCGACGCTCACGATACGGATTCTGGGGCAGTCGCGTGCGGGACGGCGGGTGGTATTGTCAACCGAACGCACGACGCTCCGATCACCAACGGTAAAGGAAGTGCCTGACCCGAACCTACCCGAGGGGACGCGCAAGGTGCGCCAGAAGGGTACGGCGGGGGTGCGGGTCGTGCTGTGGCGGACGGTCTACCAAGATGGGGTGCTGGTCAAGCGGGAGCGCGTGGCGACCAGTGTGTATCGTGCCCAGCCCCAGATTGTGGCAGTTGGCACGCGAAAAGTTCGGGCGCCCGTGCCAGTGGTGGAACCCGAGACGCCTCCAGCAAGGTAGAATCGCAGTATGGGGCATGGGTCTGAACCGAGTGGGGAGCCGCTCACCTTCGCGGAGGCGGTGCGGATGCTCGTTGGTTTTTTGAAGGGTCTGCTGATGACCGCCACGCTCTATGCCGTTGCCAGCGTTGGGTTCCACTGGCTGATGGGGGTTCCTCTGTTTTGGCTCACAGGGCTGATGGCGGGACTGCTCTACGCTGTGCCCTATGTGGGGTTGTTGGTTGTGATGGTGTTGGCAGGTGGGTTGGTTGTGCT
>JBDNDR010000365.1:0-2633 GCA_046718995.1 Fimbriimonadales bacterium | reverse complement strand
CTTTGGCGAACGGCTGGGGCATTTTGGCGCAGGCGTTGGTGCAGGGTTTTCGGTAGCCGTGCTGAACCCCGATTCGGCACGAGATGGAGAATACACTCGCCCCCTACTTGGTGATGTTCTTTATGCTCCTTGCGTTGGGCTATCTACTTCGGCGCACGGGGGCGATGCCTGAGGTTCATATCCACTGGTTGGTCTCGCTCATTACGACGGTTCCCCTCCCGGCGCTGGTGCTGAGTGCCTTGGCACGCGCCGCGTTTGATTGGTATCTGCTTGGGGTGTGGGCTGTCGGGCTGATAGTGACGCTGAGTGCGATGGGTATCGCGTGGCTGGTCGGACTACTTTTGCATCTCAAGCCGGGCGCGCGGGCGGTTCTCGTTGTGGCGGGCAGTCTCAGCAACACAGGGTTTCTCGGGACGCCGCTCATCGCCAGCCTTTTCCACCACCGTCCCGATTACTTGGCAGCGGCGGTCACCTACGATATGGGTGTGACCGCTTTGCTGGTTCACACACTTGGGGCGGGGGTCTTGGCGCATGAGGGTACCAAAGTGTTGCAACCTCATGCGCCTGTTGGGCTTCAGCGGTTAGTGCAGATGCCTGTGTTTTGGGCGACAGGGGTCGGCTATCTGTTGATGATAGGGGGGATGCGTCTGCCCGAATGGTTGATGTTCTCTCTCGAGCGCGTAGGTCAGACCACGGTGCCTCTGGCGCTTTTGGCGACTGGTGCGATGATTCGCCTGCGCACACTGGGCACGCGATGGCGTCTGCTCGCTCTGGTGGCGCTCTACAAATGTGTGGGGGTGCCTCTCCTGATGGGTGGGGTGCTATGGCTGACTTCACTGCCCGAGCCTGCTGAGCGTGCCCTGTTGTTGCAATCGGCGATGCCCAGTGTGATGGTCAGTGCCCTCTACGCCTCGCTTTACGGCACAGAACCGGAAGTGGCGTCCTCGGTCGTCGTGCTTTCGGTCGTACTTGCGCTGAGTTTGATTCCCCTTTGGCTCTATTTCCCTCTCGGATAGGCGAGTTTTGCCCCTTGCACAGAACATTTAGGGGCAAATTGGTGTATAATATGCACGGCGGGCATTAGGCGTGGTGTATGCCTACAGCTAATCGCCTGCCGAAAGGAGGAACGATGATGAAGCGATTCACACTATTCGGTGCTCTTTGCGCACTGGTAATTTCGTCTGGTATTGCCCAGACAGTTGCATTTGGTAAGCCGCGCATTACTATAACCCCTGCGCCTTGGATAGGTACGCCTCAACCCGCTAATAGCATCTTCCCAACGGTGCCTCAACGCAACCTGTTCGGCTCGGATTTCTTCCCTGCAGCTCCGACCGTGTTGCTGGACAATACCGCGACTACAGGGTTCTATTTCCCAGAACCCGGTATTGTGCTTGACGATGCGAACATTCCTCAGAGCCGAGATACCGATGGCGACAGTGTCTACTACCTAACCTCGATTGACTATGCCTTCTACATCTCGACGGATCAAGCGGTCAACCTGTCCTTCTATTTGGCTGGAGTCGATCCTGCGAATGGCGGTCCAGATCCTGCTGATCTCAGCGCGCCGATTGCCACCGTAAGTGCCACCTTAAGCGCCGGAGCCTACATTCTAACCTTGGAGTTCGAGCGATGTTCTCCTGCGGAAATCACCGCTGCAGAGTTCACTATCTCCGCAGGCACTTTTGACTACTTCTGGACTGGAATGAGCAACGGCGGTGTTTGTACTGGCGGTCCTGGAATGCTCCTCGCCTCAGGTCCCGACTTTGAGGACGATGTTTTCTGGTGGGAAGGTAACCAGAGCTGCGGTGGTACCGCAGTACCTGGTTTTTACTTTTTCGGCGGGAATCCCCGTGCCTCTTTCTACCTGAAGGTGATGGGCGCTGCCACTCTGGAGGATGCGATTGTCACCAACCCGGATGTAAATGGTGACGGTTGTGTAGACGATGCCGACCTGCTCGCCGTACTGTTCGCGTTTGGTAGCGATGACGCCAGCGCCGATGTCAACTGCGACGGTATCGTCGACGACGCCGACCTGCTGGAAGTGCTGTTCAACTTTGGCAGCGGCTGCTAACAGAACCCTCAGTCTCCCCCCTCTCCTGAGTAAGGGAGGGGGGATTTTCCTCGATTCCTAAGCTTCCCCCCTTCTGGACTTGCCCCGGTCCTGTCTCAAAACATGGGGTTGCATTAAAGCGTTTCTATCAGGTATACTGCGCCCGTCCACTACCGGGCAAGACTTCGCGGAGCCGTACCTGTGCGGTTTCGCTAAGGGAGGAGATCTATGAGGAAGCGAAGGAACGCCTCACGGGGTGGATCGTTGCGATGGCTTGGCTGGGTGCTGGTGCTGGCTCTGCTGACATCCCCCGCCTGGGCAAAAAAACAAAGCAACGATCATAAAACGGAAGTGAAAGTCGTTTGTGAGTCGGTGAAGATTGAGCCACCGACCCTGTTTGAGACTAATCGGCGCTTACCCCCGCGCCAGCGTGTGTTGGTTCAACAAGGAGAACCTGGCGAGAAACGAATCGAGTGGCGGATAACCCTGCGCAACGGCAAAGAGGTCAAGCGCGAAAAGGTGTGGGAAGCGGTCATCCACCCCGCTCAGCCCCGTATTTACGAAGTGGGTGTCTACGCTCACA
>JBDNDR010000364.1:0-2636 GCA_046718995.1 Fimbriimonadales bacterium | reverse complement strand
AGACCGCAATCACAACGAAGGCGAGCAGTAAGAGAGTCTTCGTTCGGTCGTCCATAGGCATCCCTCAGAGTTGGGTCTTGAACTCCTCGCTCCAGTGGATGAGGTTGCGTCGGCGTTGCTGGATGGCGGTTGCGTCCCAGGGCCAAGCCATGATGGTGCGTCGGGGGATCGCTTTGGCGTGTCCATCGGCGAAGCCGAAGGTGGTCTGTCCTTGGTGGGCGCCGATGGTCATGCGGGCGTCGCCGCTTCCGCACCAGTTAAAGGCGAAGCTGTTGGGCGCATCGGGCCAGGTTGGGTTCGCAATATTCGTGTTATCCCAGCGCCACCAGCCCATATGCCGACCGTAGCTGACCGTCGTCCACAGCTCATACATCACGATGGTCTCAGCAGGGCGTCCAATCACCGCCTGCGGGCGCGAATCTTCGCTGGCATAGTAGGCTGCGACCCCAAAGGTGGCACTGTCTGCCCACTGACCCGATTGATAGTGTGTCCACGAGTAGCTAATCGGATACCAGATAGCGTTCGGGTTCGTGCAGTCGTTGCGGGCGACATTGTCGCTGGGGCAGGAGTAGATTGCCGTGTTTTTCGTGTAGGGATACAGCGCATCTTCCCAGCCGAAGGCTTGGTCGGGTCCGTTCGGGTTATTGTTCAGCGTGCGCGCCCCGGTCAAGAGGCGGTGGAACTTCTCATCGTAGTCCTGCTGATACATCAGCGCAGCGGTGAGCAGCTGTTTGACATTACTGGCACAGGTCGTCTGGCGCGCTTTCTCTCGTGCCTGTGCGAACACAGGAAAGAGAATCGCCGCAAGAATCGCAATAATTGCGATGACGACCAACAGCTCAATTAGAGTAAAACCCCTTCGTTTCAGGCTTATCATGGTTGCACCTCAACACCATTATACGCCAGCTGACGGGTCTTTCCTGCCGTTCTGGACGCTTAGCGTTTCATCGCCACGAGAATACCATCGCGCAGGGGAAGCAGAGTGGTGATGAAGTCGGGGTCTTCGGCGAGCATGCGGTTCGTCAGGCGAATTGCTTCGGTTTGAGGGTCGGTCGCCGTTTCGTCCCAGAGCGCACCGTGCCAGAGCATATTGTCAATGACCAGCAGACCGCCCGAACGCAGCTTCGGCTTGATGACCTCGATGGAGCGGGGGTAGCCCTCCTTGTCTATATCGTTGAAGATGATGTCGAACTGCCCTTGGGTTTGCTGGAGTTGTTGGATGGCTTCGCTGACATGGTAGCGTATCATCTCGCCCACGCCGAGCCGAGCGAGGTAGTCGCGCGCTTTGAGCGACAGGTCTTCATGCCAAACCACATGGTACACCTCGCCTCCACCGTTGTCGCGCACGCCCAGAGCGAACCATGCGGTGGAGTAGCCGAACCCACTGCCCAGCTCAAACACGCGTCGCGCACCTGTCAGGCGAGTCAGGAGATAGAGGCACTGCCCTACCACTGGACCGACCATCGGGAAGCGGATTTCGTGCCCGTACTCTTCCATCTCCTGCAGGACGGGGTGGCGTGGGGGCACCAACGACTCTAAGTAAGGCATCAACTGAGGATGGTAAAGTTCGCTCATGGTTATAGTCCGAACAGGTTCTCTGGTACGCTAGAGCCGATACGAAACTCTTTGCGTAGGTTGTACTGTTGACACAGGCGTGCGAGCTCCACATCGGCGTTGCTCAACTGCTCGTCCACCTCGGCTTGGGCAGACCCGCGCATATTGAGCAGGCTGTTCAGGTCTTGGGTTTCTAATGCTTGCTCAATCTGCATCATAAAGCGCACATAGTTGGTTAGTGCCACATAGTAGGTGTCTGCCAGCACTTTGCATTCGGGGGGCGGTGGAACCGAGCGATACTCGTTGACGAGTCCTGTCCAGTCTTGGCGATACTGCTGATACCCGCGCTCCAGGTTCTCCATCTTCTGTTGTTGTCCCTCTTCTTCCAGTTGATAGCGCAGGGCAAGTGCGTCTTTGAGCATATTCAGGGCGGGATTGAAGTTGCGTTCCATCGCCTGACGCTTGCGCTCGATTCGCTTGAGGTGTTCCAGCCAGTCCAGAATATGTTGGGGCACCGGCTTGGGTTCGGGGCGTTCCGATTGGAGGATGCTGGGTGCTGGTGGGGGCGGTTCCGCTTGGAGGATACTGGGCGCCTCGGGCGGCGCTTCGGCTTGCAAGATACTGGGTGCCTCTTCGGGTTTGACTTGGGCTTTCGCGAAAAAGCCCGACTGCACGCCCAACACGAACGCCACAGCAATCAGCGCGAGCACCCCCAGCCCGATGAGGAGCCACTTTTTGGTGTTGCTGGGCTGGGCTGGAGCCACTGAAGCGGCTGTTGGGGTAGGCGGTGTCAGGGGCTGACCGCAAGCGGAACAGAACCGTGCCCCTGCCTCCATCGTTTGACCACATTTCCCGCACCGTGCCATCATCCACTCCTAAACCTTTGACGCTACGATTATACCGCCTGTTCCGTTCGGGGTGGCTCGGTGGGCGAACGGCGAAGGCGCAGAACCCGCTCACGGAGTGCCTCGCCGTCATTAATTTGGCTGACCGCTTCTGCTACCTGCTCAACGAAGTGGTTGTAGCGAGTCTCCCACTCACGCTTCAGATGGCATAGATAGTCGCGCTGGGCATCGCTAATC
>JBDNDR010000363.1:0-2638 GCA_046718995.1 Fimbriimonadales bacterium | reverse complement strand
GGGCACGCTTGCCGTTCACGAACAGCTGGCGGAAGGGGATGGGCAGTCCGGCAGGGAGCGTAAGTGCCCACACTCGCTTGCCGTCTAAAGTCGTCTCATGCCAGCCCGAGAGGGGTATCCCACCGCTGAGGATGGGCTTCTCGTCGCGATATGCCTGAATGGTGAGGTGGGAGTGTTCGGGTGTCAGCACAATCGGTTCCGTTAGCCAGTAGGTGCCCCCTCGGAGAAAGATGGTAGCGGAACTCGTCTTGCGCTCGGCGACCCTCTGCAAAGCGCGCGGGAGACTGGCGAGCGGACCGTCGGTGCGGGTGCGGTTCGGGGTTGGGCGCGTCCCACTCCAACGGTCATCTCCGTTCGGCGCCACATAGAGTTGCATAGTGCGAGAGTTCGTGCGATGGGTGGAGATTCCTGCGAAGGATTCTACTTTCCCGGTTCCCCCTAACGGCAGGGTTGGTGCAGTGCGCCTCAGATGTAGATGCGATAGGTGGGCACTTGGAAGACCAAAGTGATGAGCGACCAGAGCGACCCCATCGTGAAATCGCCCAGAATAAGCCCCAACGCGAACGGCAAGCCGAACCTGTGAGCGCGCATGCCCCCAAACCGTATCAGGAGCATCTTGAGCGACCAGCCGATGAAGAAGGCGAACCAGAAGTAGTCCACCGCATAGCTCACGCCCAGCGCATAGCCCGTCGGATGGAACGGGAACCCCGCCACGATGGAACGCACCAGGCGCAGTCCCACCACGACCAACGCCCCGCCGAACAGATAGTACCAGCGGTTCGGATGGCGGTACGGCTCGTTCTGGAGCCAGCTGTCCAACCGCCCGAACGACTCCTGCCCCACCCAGTTCTTGAAGCCTAAACTCTCGCCCTCGGCGCCGTAGGTGTAGGTCACATGCAGGTTCGCCCAGCACACCACCCCGAACGCCACGACCGAAGTGCCCAGCAGGAGCAGACCCATCTTGATAGGCGATAGCCCGTGCGCCAGCCCCATCCGGAGCGACTCTAACTGGTTGGGCATCGGATGGCACCGATAGCCCCGATTGAACCAGTACAGCGATTGAAGCGCCGTCAGGTTCTCCGTGCCCAGCCCGCGCAGGGTGAACACATCGAACAAGATGCGTTGGGGGTTCACGAAGTAGATTTCGTGGGGCGCGCCCAACTCGGCACGCACACGGGTAATCGTGAGCGCCAGCAGGAAGTAGATGCCGAAAAACAGCACGGCGACCCAACCGCTCATATTGAACACGAGCAGGTTGTAGAGGGCGAGCACCCCCATCCCTGCGCCCAAGCCGAGCCAGCAGGTTCGGTAGAGTCGCTGGTTCGGATGGGGGAGCGCGCCCCACGCAATCTGCCACGCCTCAGCGAAAGTCTTGCGCGCCCCGACCAGCAGAAGCACACCCAACGCCAACCATGCGCCCGCCGCCTGCTCGTTGAGGAAGGGGAAGCCCGCGTTCTCGGTGCTATCCCAGCCCTGCACGGCGCCGAACACCTGAAACAGCTTGCGCGCCACAAAGAAGAACCACGCCGAGAACCCCAAATCGGGCGGCATCAGATACGCCAACCCAATCGCGAACGGATACGCCGAAATCCGCAGGGAACCGATGGCGCTCCAGGGGCGGTCGGTGAACAGGTAGCCGATGTCGTAGAGCTTAATCCACGGCAGGCTGGGGAACGAGGGCACCAGCACATGCAGACCGTTCAGCCCGCTGATGGACATCGCGGTTGCAAAGCCCGCCCACATCGCCCGGTTCTGCCAGAGCGCGCCGGTCGGCTCCACCATCGCCAGTGGGAGCTGGACGAGAGGGAATGCCAAGCGTTCACTGCGTGCCCACTGGTCCAGCACGAGATAGTTCAGGCAGAGGAACATCGCCACCAGCGTCAGGATAAGCCCCGCCCATAGTGCCAGCGGAAGCACCCACACGCTGAGCCAGTCCCATCGGTAGGGTGAAACGCCTCCGTTGTAGTAGGGGCGTAGCACGGTGTCGTCCCAGATGAACAGGGGGTGCGGGATATAGTCAAAGAAGCGCTCCTGCCAGCCCGGCTCGTTTTGGGAGCGCCACTGAGCGTGCCCGATTGCGCCGAACAGGTTCTGGAGCATATCGTGCCCTGCGAACACCGCGCCCGTGACCATGATGATATAGACCACGACCAGCTCGGAGGCTCGCAGGCAGAGCTGGGGCATCCGCGCGCCGAGCCAGCGGTTCACCATCACCAGCACGAACAGCGTGAAGATGGGCGTGATGAAGATTGGCAGGCTGGTGACATCCAGAGTATACCAACGGACTTCTATGGTGGTAATCCAGAAGATATTGGCGACCATCAGCAGTAGCCCGAGCGCAATCCCACGCCCGCGTATGGGGAACCGCTCCGTTTGACCCGTGCTTTCCACCCCCTCTTTGGGCACAGGACTCTGCCCTTGCATGCGTTCTTGGGTTCGTAGGTGAGGGCTGGTTTCCTGCTATGATGGGGTAGACTCAGCCTACACTGCTGAATCGGGGGTATCGGTTCCCCCTGCTTTAGGGGGAATGTACAGACCGGAGACATGGTTGACACATGTTCACACACATGGTTTACACTTCCCAGCACTTATGACAATAGCATCCACAAATCGCTCCACGCCCCCACCAACCCGTCAG
>JBDNDR010000362.1:0-2664 GCA_046718995.1 Fimbriimonadales bacterium | reverse complement strand
CTCCACCGGTGCCGTGGTTGGGATGGGGTTCGGACTGTTCTATGTGGGTATTCCTGTCTTCACCGGCACGCTGTTCGGCAACGCCCTGCAGATTATTCCGATTCCCTTCTTAGACCTGACCCAGAATGTGGAGGGTGCCCTACCGACGGCTATCGTGGGGCTCTCCATCAACTTGGGTGAGGTACTGGTGGGGTTCGTCTTGCCGTATCACATCCTTTTGGGCGCCGCCATCAGCTCGGTGCTGACCTACATCGTGGCCAACCCCATCCTCTATCGCTTCGGCTTTATCCCGAACTGGCAACCGAACTCGCCCGCCCTGCAGACCAAGCTCGCTGCCGATATAGACTTCTGGCTGGCAATCATCGTCGGATTGCAGTTAGCGGTGGCGGTGATTGGGATTGGGATGGTCATCCGCACCCTGCGCGAGACGCGCCAGAACCAGAGCCTGCGTGCCCGAGGCACTCTGCCCCCACCCGGGCGCGGCGACCCCCCACTGTGG
The DNA here is from genome assembly GCA_046718995.1 of Fimbriimonadales bacterium. GTDB lineage: Bacteria > Armatimonadota > Fimbriimonadia > Fimbriimonadales > GBS-DC > CAKZQI01. The sequence continues at coordinate 2,165 of JBDNDR010000362.1, read as the reverse complement.
ATTCCGATAGCGGTCTGGCTGGTGTCGGTAGTCTCGTATATTTTGCTGTGCCGTATTTTGGTGCCCGACTTCCCGCTGTGGATTGTCGTGGGGTTCGGGCTGTTCTGGAGTCCGCTCAACAGCTATGTCTCTGCCCGTATGATAGGTCTGACAGGGCAGGGTGTTTCGGTGCCCTTCTTGAAGGAGGTCGCCATCATCACCAGTCGCTACCCGAAGGTAGACATCTGGTACGCTCCGCTCCCGCTCTATGACCATGGCGGTTCCGCCCAGCGTTTCCGCGAGGTGGAGCTTACGGGCACCAAGTTCACCAGTATCCTAAAAGCCGAGCTGGTGATGCTCCCCGTCATCTTTATCGCCAGTTTCCTGTTCTGGTCGTTCTTCTGGCGCGCCAGCCCGATTCCCTCGCCACTGTTCCCCTTTGCGATGACGATGTGGCCCTACTACGCCCAGATGGAGGCGGTCTGGAAACAGATTAACCGTCCCGAGAGCGCCGCCCAGCAGTGGGTGCTGAGTGCGCTGAACATCCCTCGTATCATTGCAGGCTTCGTTTCGGGGCTGGGGCTGTTCTGGCTGTTCAATGTGTTCAAACTGCCGATGCTCCTGTTCTACGGGTTGGTGGGCGGCGTGGGTCAGCTCCCGCACTTCACCCTGCCGAAGCTGCTGGGCGCATGGCTGGGGCACCGCTACTTCAAGAAGCGGTTCGGCGAAGAAAACTGGATACGCTACGCCCCCGTGTTGTTGGCAGGCTTCTTCTGTGGCATGGGCTTAATCGGGATGTTCTCGATTGCGTTGGCGTTGGTGGCGAAGTCGGTCTCGGTGTTGCCTTTCTAAATCGGGCGCACCCATATCCGACTCGCCTCCTGCAGCCCCAACACCTCGCGGGCAGAACCGCCGTTGATGGCGACCTCCAGATGCCCGCTACTGCCCCAGTAGGCTACGGGTTCGCCCCAGCCCACATCGCCGAAAGTACGCCCAAACGGAACCACACGATTGCCCTCCAAAACCACCTCCAACGAGCCGATACGCTCGCCTAAACGCTGGCGCGCTTGGGATTCCGTCAGGTTCAAAATCACATTCCCGAAATGGTCGATGTGGAGCGGGACGCACCTAAACGCCGAACCATCCCACTCCGCCTCGAAATCGGGTAGCCCCATCAGTTCGCTGGGACTAATAGGACTACCGAGCCGTTCTATCGGCACACCGTTGATGAGATGGGCACAGGCAGGTGCGAAAATGTCGCGTCCGTGAAATGTGGCACTGACCCGAGGAAGATGATAGCGCGGGTTGTCCAGCACCACAGCGTTCAGGGGCGGGTCTTCACGCAGGGCGAGCGCAAGCAAGCCGTTATCGGGTGCAAGATAGGTGTGGCGTTGAGCCTGCACCGCGACCGCCCGGCGCGCCGTGCCCACGCCTGGGTCAACAACCGCCACCACGAAAGTCCCCTCTGGCAAGTAGGGCACCGCCGTCGCCAATAAGTAGGCTCCACTGCGCACCTGCTGAGGTGGAACCGAATGGGTCAAGTCAAGAAATGCCACCCCAGCGCTCATCTGAAGAATCACCGACTTGAGCTGGGCGACATAAGTATCTTCCAAGCCGTAGTCGGTCAGCAGGGCGACCAGCGCACTCATTCAGTGTCCCCAATCAGCGCTTGACAGCAGTCAATCAGTCGCAGTGTGCCGATGAATCGCCCTTCGCCAACCACAGGGAGCGTGTCGTAACCATGCTGAACCATCTGGGCAACTGCGTGTTCGATGGGGTCATGCTCATCCAACACGGGCACGGGCTGGGCTTGGATGGGGGTCTGCGCCAGGTCATGCGCTCCACCTCGAAAATCTGCTAAGGGTGGGGTTTCGCCGGTGGCTCGGTATCGCTCCAGCCACCCAGCGAACAGCACCTGAAACACCTGCATCTCGGTGAGCGCACCCACCACAGCGCCCGAATCGTCCACCACAGGCAACAGCGTCACTTGGTACAGGTCCAGCTTATCGACTGCGTCCTGCAGGGTGGCGTTCGGGCGCAGGGTGGGTGCGTGTGTGTTCACGAATTCCAGCACCTTCATGTCCGCATTTGAGCACATTCACGAATAATCGCCAAAGTGAGGTCTACACTGCGTGCGAGGTCGTCAATCCGCACGAACTCTTCGTGCGTGTGGATTTTCTGGTGGG
>JBDNDR010000361.1:0-2674 GCA_046718995.1 Fimbriimonadales bacterium | reverse complement strand
GATGGTGAACCGTTCTTCGCTGGCACCTATTTCCCGCCCGACGATCGCTGGCAGATGCCGTCGTAGAATCGTGAGGTAGCCCAGTAGGTAAGGCTGTTGGAACACGAAGCCGAACCGCTCGCGACGGATAGCACTGCGCTCGGCATCCGACGCTTCAGTATAGCACCGCCCCCGATAGCGCACGGCACCTTGCGTGGGAGTTTTGAGACCGCTCAGGAGATAAAGCAGAGAGCTCTTGCCCGAGCCAGAGGGGCCCACGATACCCACGAACTCGCCCTTGTGCACAGAGAGGCTCACCTCGCGCACGGCGTAGACCGTGCGCGCCCCATCTTGGTACACCAAGCTCGCCGACTCTGCCTCTAACAAACGTTTCTCATCCATCGCCCCGTGCCTGTTGAATCAGTGCCAATACCTCATCGCCGTGCGAAGCGGGCTTGACCTTGCTGAACACATGGTAGACCTTACCGTCGGGGTCTATCACATAAGTAATTCGGTCAACACCCCAGAACGATTTACCGTACATATGTTTTTGGCGCCAGGCGCCGTAGGCTTCGCTCACGGAGTGGTCGGTATCAGCGAGCAGGGGGAACGGAAGGTCGTACTTTTGGGCGAACTTACGGTGCGATTCGGTGTCGTCGGCACTCACGCCCAGCACGACGATGTTTTCGGCTTGATAGTCGCCATAGACATCACGAAACGAACACGCCTCTTGGGTACAGCCCGGCGTCATATCTTTAGGATAGAAATAGAGCACGACCCATCGTCCCCGAAAATCGCTCAGCCGAACGGTCTGCCCGTTTTGGTCGGAGAGTGCGAAATCGGGTGCGGGGGTGCCCGAAACTAAAGTAGCCATAGTAGTGCGATTATACCCCCATCGCCTCCAGTTTTCGTGCCTGCTCCTCGGCGATGAGCGCATCAATAAAGGGCTGGATGTCGCCATCCAAGATCGCTTCCATATCGTGCAAGGTCAGCCCAATCCGGTGGTCGGTGATGCGCCGGTCGGGAAAGTTGTAGGTACGGATTTTCTCACTGCGCTCCCCCGTACCGATTTGGGTGCGGCGCTGTTGGTCACGCTCGGCGCGTAGGCGTTCCTGCTCCATCTCATACAGACGCGCACGCAACAGGCGCATCGCCCGCTCACGGTTCTGGAGCTGAGAACGCTCATCTTGACAGGCGACCACCACCCCAGTGGGCTTGTGGGTGATGCGTACCGCCGTTTCGTTCTTCTGCATGTGCTGACCGCCAGGACCTGAGGAGCGGAAGGTCTCAATAACCAGGTCTTGGGGGTTGATTTGCACATCCACCTCTTCGGCTTCAGGAAGCACGGCGACGGTGGCGGTCGAGGTATGGATGCGTCCTCCGCTCTCGGTGACGGGCACGCGCTGAACCCGATGGACACCCGATTCGTGTTTGAGCTGGCTATATGCTCCGTCGCCCTGAATGCTGAACACCACATACTTATAGCCTCCCAAGTCGCTCGGTTCGGCGTCCAGCACTTCGTACTTCCAGCCGCGCCGTTCGGCGTAGCGGGTGTACATTCGGAACAGGTCGCCAGCAAAGAGTGCCGCCTCTTCGCCTCCCGCCGCTGGGCGGATTTCTATGATGACATTCCGTTCATCGTTGGGGTCGCGTGGCAGGAGCCGTGTGGTGAGCGCACGCCCATACTGCTCCAGCAGTTTCTGGGCGTTCTCCTGCTCCTCAACGGCTAATGCGACCAGGTCGGGGTCTTCGTTGGCACTCACGATTTCCTGCGACTCTTGCAAAGTCCGCTCCGCCTGTTGATAGCGTGTGTAGAGGTCTTTCAGCTCCGACAGGTCGGCGTGTTGCTTTCCGAGTCGCTGAACCGCTTGGGGGTCTGCCAGCACCTCGGGGTCGGCTAACTGCGCCTCCACTTCGGGCAATCGTGCAAGTGTTTCTTCAATGCGCGTGCGTAGTTTCTCTGGGAGCATCAACTCAGATTGTACCCCCACTGCGAGCAGGGTGTATCACGCTATACCGAACGGCTATTCCAAACGCTCACCGATTGCGTGGCACCATTTTCGCGTGTCCATCTACATAGATGACCACCACGAACTGGGGGTCGCCCCAGTCAACAATCCCCATCTTCGTCTCTGCAGGGTTTTCTATGTTAGCCAGGTTCTCCCCATTGAGCAAGTAGGTGAAGACAGGCTGTTTGGTCAGTGGGTGCTCCAAGAGGCTCGGATTATTGAGATAAGGAAGTAGCACCTGGCTCACCTCTGTATCTGCAAGCGGAAAGCTCTCGTCGTAGTCTTGCGCATACATCAGGAGTGCCATTGCAATCTGTCTACCGGTGCTTAGGAAATGCCGAGCGAGCTTCTCGTCTGTAATTTTCTTGCCGCAGGCGAGGGCTTCCTCCAGCGTTTGAGGATCCCGCCTGGTCAGTGGCACATAGTAGAGCTGGTCGTGGACACTCACCAACGCCAGACCATTCTCGTTGGGAGCAACTTTCGCATAAGGGACAGGTTTCGCCGTATCCTCTCCCGTGAAGATGAGCGTCGCTGGTTCATAGGTTCTAAAGTCCCTCGTCAGGAACACCTCACGAAGTTCGCTTGAAGGATTAGAGACCGCCACCAGATAGAGCGCTTCGTTCGCAATCTGAAACTCAAAGTTTGTGCTGGGTTTGGGAGGCTCCATCGCAGGAAAAAGAGGCTCT
>JBDNDR010000360.1:0-2692 GCA_046718995.1 Fimbriimonadales bacterium | reverse complement strand
GCCTGAGCGTTTCGGCAGTGCTCGCGCATCCGCACCGCCAGGGTCTTCATCCCCCGTAGCAGGAGCCAGCTCTCAAATGGCGAGAGGACACCGCCCCCGATAGCCTGCTGATCCCAGATGGGGTCGCACAGGTCATCGCGGTTGAAAACCACCGCTCCGCCCAGCACATCGCTGTGCCCACCCAGATACTTGGTCACGCTGTGCAATACAATATCCACGCCCCAGTCCAGCGGGTTCTGCAGGTAGGGAGTGGCGAAGGTGTTGTCTATGACGGTCAGGGCGCCGTGTTCCCGCGCGATTGCTATCAGGGTGGGAATATCGTGGACATAGGTGAGGGGGTTCGTGGGCGACTCGAACCAGACCAGCTTCGTATTGGGTCGGAGGGCTTCGCGCACGCACTCAGGGGAGCGCATGTCCACATAGCTGACTTCGATCCCGCGCTGGGGTGCGAACGACTTCATCAGGGAGATGGTGCCGCCGTAGACATCGCGGGTGCAGAGCAGATGGTCGCCCGGACGCAGGAGTCCCAAGACCGCCGTCTCTGCCGCCATGCCCGAAGCGAACAGGAAGCAATAGTTGGCGTTCTCCAGCGAGGCGAGGCACAGCTCTGCGGCGGTGCGGGTGGGATTGGACACGCGGGAGTACTCGTAGCCTTCGCCAACCTCCACCGAGGGACGCTCAAAGTTCGTCGTCGCATAAATCGGCACAATCACCGACCCGGTAGCGGGGTCGGGGTCTTGACCCACTCGGATAGCGCGCGTTTCAAAATGCATTCCTTTTTCTCTCCGGGCAGGTAGTATACCTCTCTGCCGAGACCGATTTTTGAGCCACTCGAGAACTGGAAGGGTAGGCGCAGAGGGTTCATCTTGCCTCACCCCCACCCAAGCCTTCCCTCTAAATGCATGGTCAGGGAACGCGCCTCCACCCCCGTCATGCTGAGCGTCAGCGAAGTATCTCTGGTTTTTATCTTACCCTCAACCCCTCTTCGTAAACAGAGAGGGGAGTCTTGATACTGGTTAACAGAGGTTTCTACACTAAAGGCATTTCACCAATTAAAGGAACAAGGCACCTCATCCTCCGGACGATACCCAAAACAGACTTCAGGGGGGCACGGTCGAACATCAGTCAGCAGGTGCCAAGCATGCCGAACTATGTACTCTCCCCCATCTGGAGCGCGGTAGCAAACAAAGTGAGCATTAGCTCGCTGTATAGATCCGTCTCTACGCAACCGTAGAACTGTTCCGCTGGTAAGGTAGGAGGCAGGCATCGTTTGGAGCGATGCAGTGCGGATTCGAGACCGTCCATGAAGCAAGCAGTACATAATCCCGTGATTGGGGTCTTTTTGTGCCAACAACTCGTAGAATGTTAGATCACCCTCAAGCAGTAGATAGTCTTGCTCATAAAAGTATGAAACAGGAACGCCCCACCTTTGGCTTTCTCTAATATTGATCCCTCCGTAGTGGTCGCGGGGACACTTGAGTACCTCTGTCGCCTTGAGATAGGGACGCATCTGGACGAGATGCTTAGGAAATGCCTCGTGATGGTCATCTAAGTAGTTGCGCCACGCTACATAAACTTGGCGCAGGTTCGCCATACACGGAGCTTCCCAGGCGCGTTTACGCACCTCCCCTGCCACCGCCAGTATCAGGCTTGCTAACAAGCCGAGAATGGCTATCACGACGATCAACTCAATCAACTTGAGACCCGCATTCCGACGCATCACTCCAGGTACCTCCTTCAGTCGAAGTAGCGCATGGCTAATTCGTAGGCTTTAGGATAGAGCCAACTTGCACTCCAGAGCGATACGCTCAGGAGTGTAAAATCGATGACCGACGAATAGAGAAGACTTGCTATTACTTTCTTGGCAGATAATTCATAGGATGTGAGTACATCGATAAATACACTGATTAAAAATAGCACTCCTAAAAGAGTGAAAATCGTAATCCATAAAACGCGTTGGTAGTTAGAGCTGGATTTGGTGCCATAATCGGGATGGAATAGACATATCACGCTACCAGCAACAACCCCAAGTATCATATAAATGATAATTTCGTACTCGAATACGATTTTTCTTAGAAAAAACGCTATATGCGGAATGCGCCACTCAGGGGGCGACTGCCAAAGCCCCAATCCGTAAAATAGGTAGCCCAAGGGGAACTGTAGGAAAGTGCTTAGGTATGCCCCCACAAGCAGGCAGACCGTTGCAATTGCCCATCCAAGCACTAAAGCACTACCCTTATCGAGACGGTTCATAACTACAGTTCCCCTAACAGGTTATCACAGAACAGTCATTTCTACACACTTAACAGCCGTGGGTTGCAGGGAATTGCAGGGGGGGAGCTCTGTGTCTCTTGCCCACCAACAGCAGACATCCACATCTTCGAGTACCCGATCACCCCTGACCCATTCAGTACAACCATAGTATACCCTGCCACTGTCCCTTAGGCACCGAACGGCGCATTCCCAACGATAATACCACCAGTTCTTCTGCAAGGTACTACACTGCGGACGTTCCTCACGGCAAAAGGATCTGAGTTGACAGTGCGATCTCAGGAACTCACAACAGTTCTGAGCATTACTTTCTGGTGGTAGTGGAAATCTGGGTCTTCCAGGCAAAGGTCCTGGCTCAGGAACAGGAGTGGCAGGGATGGTGTCAGTAGGTTGTCCTCTTCGTGGTCGTGGTGGGCAGATC
>JBDNDR010000036.1:0-10963 GCA_046718995.1 Fimbriimonadales bacterium | reverse complement strand
CAGTGAGACGGTCGCGCTCAACCTCCAGCGCGCCTGAACGCAAAATCTCTATCGGCTCCTGGCACGGGGCGCTGAGGAAGCCAAACAGCATCATCAGGTAGAGGCTCGCACGCCATCGCCCGATGTACCCAAGTTGCCTGCTTCTGCCCCGCGCCATCGCACGGAATTTACCCCATTCGGTACAATTACGCCCGATGGATTACGCGGTGATTGTGGTCGGCACGGGGCACGCAGGATGTGAAGCGGCGTTAGCCACAGCACGGATGGGCTGCCGTACACTCGCTATTACGATGAACCTGCAACGCACTGCCCATATGCCGTGCAACTGCAGTATCGGCGGGCCGGCGAAGGGGCACCTCGTGCGTGAAATCGACGCGCTCGGCGGCGAGATGGGCATCAACATAGACCACACGCTCACCCACATCCGATTCGTCGGCACAGGCAAGGGACCGGCGGTTCGAACGCTACGCGCCCACGCCGATAAAGACCTCTACCCCCAGCGAATGCTCCAGACCCTCCAAGCGCAGGAGAACCTCACCGTGATGGAAGGCGCAGTGGAAAGCCTACTGGTGCGGGATGGCGTCTGCTATGGCGTGCGACTTGAGGATGGCACCGAAATCACCGCGCAAGCCGTTGTCGTGACCACGGGCACTTTCCTAAACGGGCTGTGCCACATCGGGGAACGCAAGATTCAGTCCGCACGGTTCGGCGACCGCCCCACCACAGGGCTGACCGAATGCCTCCGCGCGCTCGGCTTCCGAATCGGGCGGTTCAAGACCGGCACCACCCCGCGCTTAGACAAAAACAGCGTCGACCTGAGCCAGTGGAGCGTCGTGCCATCCGAGCCGTGCCCGCCCTTCTCGTTCAAGCACGACTGCCTGAACCCTCCGCGCCCCCTCCTACCCTGCTGGCAGGCACATACCAACGAGCGCACCCACACCATCATCTACGAGAACCTCCACCGCTCGGCGATGTACGGAGGGCATATCACGGGCATCGGACCCCGCTACTGCCCCAGCATCGAGGACAAAATCGTACGCTTCCCCGATAAGACCAGCCACCCTGTCTACTTAGAGCAGGAGTATTGGGATAAGCCTGACCTGTATGTGCAGGGGATGTCTACCAGCCTGCCCGAAGAGGTGCAGCTCGCCTTCCTGAAGACCCTGCCCGGCTTGGAAGAGGTCGTGATGCTCCGCCCCGGCTATGCGGTGGAGTACGATGTGGTCTACCCCGACCAGCTCTATCCGACGCTGATGACCAAAGCGGTGCGCGGGCTGTTCTTGGCGGGACAGATTAACGGCACTTCGGGCTACGAAGAGGCAGCAGCACAAGGGCTGGTAGCGGGCATCAACGCAGGACTCTATGTACAGGAACGCGAACCGCTGGTGTTAGACCGCGCCAGCAGCTACATCGGTGTGCTGATTGACGACCTGGTGACCAAAGGCGTGGAAGACCCCTATCGGATGCTGACTGGGCGGGCAGAGCATCGGCTCCACCTGCGCCACGACAACGCCGACGAACGCCTGACGCCCATCGGACGGGAGGTCGGATTGGTGGATGAGGAACGCTGGCGTCGCTACCGAGTGCGTGCTGAAGCGGTGCGCGCCGAACTGGAGCGTCTGGAAGGATTGGAAATCAGCGGACGCCACAATCCCCAGCTCATCGCACTCGGTGGCACCCCGGTCAACGCGCGCATCACCGCTCGTGAGTACCTGCGCCGACCCGAAGCGACCTATACAATGCTCGCCCAGCTGTTCCCCGCCGACCAGCCCGTACCCGCCGAGATAGCCGAGCAAGTGGAGATTATCGCCAAGTACGATGTCTACCTGCGCAAGCAACACCAGCAGATCGAGCAGATGCGCAAGGTGGAACACTGGCGCATTCCCGATGATATGGATTATGAGTGCCTCACCGCCATCTCCCGCGAGTCGCGCGAGAAGTTAGCACGGGTACGCCCCCGCACAATTGGTCAAGCCTCACGCATCCCCGGTGTGCGTCCTGCCGACATCGCCTGCCTGATGGTCTACCTCAAAGGCAAGGGGTCAAACGGACGCAACTGAGCCACTCAGCGAGGGGGGTTGCCCCATCCACACAATCGGCTTGTAAACCCTTTTGGACTCAGCGTCGGCGAACGCTTGGGCAATCGCCTCGCGAGGGTAGAACTGGAAGAGCGGTTCCAACTGAAGCCGATGGTGGTGCAACAGTGCGAGGCTCTGCTCCCACGCGTGGTTGCTGGAGCGGGAGCCGATGACGGTCAGCTCCTTACTAAGGATTCGGTACCAATCCACCTGCACGGGCTGAGAGCGGTAGCCGAACACGATGATGCGCCCTGCCTTGCGCGCCGAGTCGATACAGGTCTGCGCCGCGTGGGGTGACCCGGCGGCGTCGATGACCACTGAGGCACCCTGCCCGCCAGTCAGTTCCATCAGGGGGCTGAGGTCGTCGGGTGGACAGGTGGCGGTTGCGCCGAGCCGTTCGGCTAAAGCACGCCGTTCGGGAAGCGGGTCTACGCCAACCGTGCGCTCCACGCCCCAGAGCCGCGCCAGCTGGAGATAGACCTGCCCGAAGAACCCCAGCCCCACCACTGCTACCGTTTCGTCGGGGCGTGGGTTCGCCAGATTCATGCCCGCCACGCAAGTCGCGACTGGCTCCGCCAACGCGTAGGTGCCGCAGGTCTCAGGCGTCACTTCAGGCGGCAGGGTGTACAGATTGCGCTTGGGCACGCAGAGGTAGTCAGCGAAGCCCCCATCGATGCTCAGCCCCACATGTTCCAACCTATCACACAAGTTGAGTCGCCCCCGCCGACAGTAGTAGCATTCGCCACACACAATCTGGGGGTCTATCACGACGAGGGGCGCGTCGCCGTTGGGGTGGGAAGTGGGCAGGTTGGGGTCTTCCACCACCTGCCCGACAATCTCGTGTCCCAGCGTGAGGGCGCTGCCTCGCCACTGCTCGCGCCCTCGCGATTTCAGGTGGAGGTCGGTGCCACACACGCCACACGCCAGCACGCGCACGCGCACTTCGCCCAGCGCAGGTATCGGCTCGGGTACCTCCTGCCAAGCCAGTTGGTTCGGTGCAACAAGACGATAGGCGTGCATGGCTCTGGTTATGGTTTACGCCATCATCTTGCGCAGTACCATCGGCAGGATGCCACCGTGGCGGTAGTACTCCACTTCCACAGGGGTATCCACACGCGCCATCACTTGGAACGAGCGCTCACTGCCATCGGGTTTGACGGCACGGACGGTCAGCACCTTGCGTGGGCTGAGGGTATCGATGCCCTCAATATGGAAGACCTCCTCGCCTGTCAGTCCCAGCGTCTGCACATTTTCGCCGGGCATGAACTGGAGCGGTAGCACACCCATTCCCACGAGGTTGCCCCGGTGGATACGCTCATAAGTTTCGGCAATCACGGCGCGCACACCGAGCAGAGCGGTACCTTTCGCCGCCCAGTCGCGCGAGCTGCCCGAACCATATTCCTTGCCCGCCAACACCATCAGCGGAGTACCCGCTTGCTGATAGCGTTGGCATGCCTCGTAGATGGTGGTGCGCTCACCGGTCTCCCAGTGGATGGTGTAGCCGCCTTCAGTGCCCGGCAACAGCAGGTTCTTGATGCGGATATTCGCGAAGGTGCCGCGTATCATCACCTCGTGGTTGCCGCGCCGCGAACCGTAGGTGTTGAAGTCGCGCGGGTCGACCCCTTTGCTGATGAGGTACTGCCCCGCTGGGCTATCCACCGGGATACTGCCTGCGGGCGAGATGTGGTCGGTGGTGATACTATCGCCGAAGATGGCTAACACGCGTGCGCCCGTGATGTTTTGCAGAGGGGCTGGCGTGTCGGGCATCCCGTCGAAGTACGGCGGACGCTGGATGTAGGTGCTATCGGGATCCCACTCATAAACCTGCGAGTCGGGCACGGGCAGGCTCTGCCAGTGTTCATCGCCGTCAAACACATGGGCGTAGCGGTGCTTGAACATTTCGGACTGGAGCGCACGGGCGATGGTCTCACGCACCTCCTGTGGGCTGGGCCACAAGTCGCGCAGGTAGACGGGCTGACCGTTCGGGTCGTGCCCGATTGGTTCGTTCAGCAGGTCGATATCCACCGTGCCTGCCAGCGCGTAGGCGACCACGAGCGGAGGCGACGCCAGATAGTTGGCTTTCACTTGCGGGTTGATTCGCGCCTCAAAGTTGCGGTTGCCCGAGAGCACTGCCGACACCACTAAATCGCCCTCTTTGACCGCCTTCGCGATGGGTTCGGGCAGGGGACCGCTGTTGCCGATACAAGTCGTGCAACCGTAGCCGACGACATGGAAACGCAGAGCCTCCAGATAGGGCAACAAGCCCGCGTTCTGCAGGTAGTCGGTGACCACTCGGCTTCCGGGCGCAAGGCTGGTCTTGACCCACGGTTTGACCGTCAGCCCACGCTCGACCGCCTTCTTCGCCAATAGTCCGGCGGCGACCATCACGGCGGGGTTGGAGGTGTTCGTGCAGGAGGTAATCGCAGCGATGACCACATCCCCGTGCTTGAGGAACACCTCCTCGCCCTCCACCATCGTGGGCACGCCGACACGACCACGCTCGGCAGGGGTGTCCTCTACAGGCGACTCATCGTCCCACTGGGTCGGCTCCGGTTCAACCAGACCGAACCCACCCTCCCGAATCGGCGTGTAGAGCGCTTTGCGGAACGATTCCTGCATCGCGCGCAGGGGCACTCGATCGTGCGGGCGCTTCGGTCCGGCGAGGCTGGGTTCCACCGTGCTGAGGTCTAACTCCAGCGTATCACTGTAGACGGGGTCGGGCGTCTCATCCGTGCGGAACAGGGCGTTCTCCTTGCAGTAGGTTTCCACCAGTCGCACGAGGCTCTCGTGGCGTCCGGTGAAGCGCAGGTAGTCCAAAGTGCGCTGGTCTACGGGGAAGAAGCCCATCGTCGCTCCATACTCGGGTGCCATGTTCGCAATCGTGGCGCGGTCTTCCACCGTGAGACTGCTCAAGCCCGGTCCGTAGAACTCCACAAACTTCTCCACGACGCCCTTCTTGCGCAGCATCTGGGTGATGGTGAGTACCAGGTCGGTCGCCGTAGCCCCTTCGGGGAGCTGTCCCGTGAGTTTGAAGCCGACCACCTGCGGGATGAGCATGTAGTAGGGCTGACCGAGCATTACCGCCTCTGCCTCGATGCCTCCCACGCCCCAGCCGAGAATGCCCAGCGCGTTAATCATCGTGGTGTGGCTATCGGTGCCCACCAGCGAGTCGGGAAAGGCGAGCATATGCCCGTTGGACTGGCGCGTCTGTACCACCTTGCCGAGATACTCCAGGTTCACTTGGTGTACAATCCCCGTTCCGGGCGGGACGACACGGAAGCCGTCAAAGGCGCGCTGTGCCCACCGCAGGAGCATGTACCGCTCACGATTGCGCTCGAACTCTTTCTCTACATTCAGGAAGAAAGCGTACTGCGTACCGAAAAAGTCCACCTGCACCGAGTGGTCAATCACCAAGTCCACGGGCACAACCGGGTTGATTTTCTGAGGGTCTTGGTTACGCTCTTGCATGGCGTTGCGCATCGCCACGAGGTCAACCACACAGGGCACGCCCGTGAAGTCTTGTAAGATGACCCGTGCGGGCATCAGCGGGATTTCGCGCAGGTCAGGCTGAGGTTGCCAGTTCGCCAACGCGCGGAGCACCGACTCGCGCTCCTCGCCCAGCAAAATCTCCCCCTCGGGCGACTCAGCAAGGCGGAGCATATTCTCCAATAACACGCGAATCGAAAAGGGCAAGCGGTCTATCGCGCCAAAACCTTGCTTTTCAGCCTCCAACAAACTATAGATGAGGTAATCCTGTCCCTCTACATTGAGTGTGGTTCGGGTGGTCATTGCAGTCTCCTCCACCCGTGATTGTACCTGATATTACCGAAGCCAAGTTGGCGGATGGAGCGTTCGCTTACTGGGGAGGTGAGACGGTACAGGACGATAGAGCGGCACAAGGTCGCCTTTCTCCGCACGGGCACCCTCATACGGGAAAGCACCGCCATCGTCCACGCCGTTGGCTCCCACTGAGTAGAGCATGAACCCCTTGCGTGGGTCAGCCCGATAGACGAACGGTTTCCCCGAGAACGGGTCTATAATCAGCTCGCCCAAGTTCAGCGTTTCCAAGTTTTTCGGGTAGCGTCCGTTGCGCAGCTTGTAGAGTCGCACCGCGCTCATCACGCCTGTCAGGCGTATCCGCGCCCGCTCTTCTGTTTCTAGTAGGGAGTACCGCTCGTAAGTAGGTACCAGCAAAGCGTTGAGAAAGTGGCGTGGCTCAGGGAAGCTCTTCTGTCTTTGCCAATAGGGGCGTTGGAACTGCTGTTCCACAGTGTCCATGTATTTCTGATATTCAGGCAGAGCGGTACGAACCAGCAACCGTGAGATAATGACTCCGAAAGGGTTGCGCTTGTTTGAGGCTGGAGTACTCGCCCCCATGTTCGAAAGGTCTTCTGTACTAAGTTTGCCCTCAGCTAAGTTGTTCAAGATACTCAGCCCAAAGTAGCGTTCGGCACGCACAGCCCTCAGGGGCGGAACGCGTTCCTTATCGTACCACTGCGCGGTCTTCACCATCTCCGCCAGTGCCCCTTCGGATTGGAGGGATACCTCCCACAGAGGCGATAAACCGATGTTGGTGAGCGCAATCCCCACCAAGTTATGAATCAGAGTCCCCTCGTTCCGAATCTGGTTCCCAAAGCGCAGGAGCGAGGTGAACCGTTCCACTGCCGAGCGGTCGCGTCGGTTGCGCAAATCCTCACGCATCAAATACGCCTCCGCACGGGCTATACTGCGAAAACCGGTCAGCTCTGGAAAGAGCCAGTTCGGGTCGTATTCGTAGACCGCCACGCAGGGCTTGTTCAGATGCTTTCGGTACTCGCGTAGGTAAGGCTCCATAAAAGTTAAGTAGAGTTCTCTCTCAGCGGGAGTTAGCGTCCCTCGGGGCAGCTTTCTCGCTATCACCGAAATCTGGGCATTCCCTTTAGACCTTTCACTTATCTCCGCCCCTAACTGACGGTATATGTCGTAAGCGTTGTTGGGTGGGTATTGGCGAGGCGGAATCTCTATTTTGGGCGGGCGCACCAAAAGCGCCGACACCAAGCACACCCCTCCACAGAGCAGAAGCGCCCCAATCCCTAATCCGATTAGCCACTTACGCATCTTTACTACCTCTGGAATCTGGACAGACGCCCCAGCGTAGTTACCCCGTCCAAGTATACCTACAGTTGGTATTGGATTAGCACAAAGTCCCCATTTCGCTTATGAGAAAGCCTCTTGAGGTGACAAGTTTTTCCGTTGATAGTGAAGGAATCTTTGTCCTGCTGTACAGTGCCTTCTACTCCGTCTTGCTCGAGAAGTTTTACAACCGACTCGACTTCAAGTGCCGCTGAGTCGTCCTTAAAAATCAGGTTGAAAGTACGCTCTGGAATTTCATTATATGTGTGAGGGTTGCCTTCTCTTTCAACCTCAGCCATAATCCGCAGTCTGGGTTTGATAGAGGCTCCTTCTATACGGCGTGTTTGTGCGATTGTTTCTCTATTAAGCGCGGATAGCAGTTCCAAAACTGACTCTCGTTCCTTGTCACATACGGAACCCTTGTCTTTTTCTGCTTCTTTAAGCACCTTTTCCCACACGGATTTGAGTAACTCTCTGGTGCTTACGGTCTCAAAAAAAGCGCCGTGCACAAGCGAGAGGCGTACCTGATTCTGTTTCTTACAGTGAGTTCTAACCAGATAAAAGCAGTCGCGTTCATCGTCGATACTAATAGGCTTACAGATAGTGTCTTGATACCATATAGTTGCTTGAAGAACCCCTTTCGAAAGTGAAGACAGCCTCTTTTTAGCCTCTGGAAGCGTGGAGTTGAAAGAGGCAATCTGTTCGCCTTTAGAGTCTTTCAGCTCTATGATTGCCCCATCTCCCAATAAGCCACTACCTTCCCATTCTAAAACAAAATCGGGAAAACTGCCTGAATTCCGTGCCCAATCTGATTTGCTAAACCATTTGCGAACAACTTCCTCATCCTCATCGGACAAAGGATTACTATTGCAGCTTTGGTTTCTCCATCGAATATGCGAAACTTGCTTTTTTATCCTTTCTTGTAAATCCTTACGATTGCCGTAGTAAGCAATATAAGAGTGCGTCGCAGCTATATGTTCCAGCCTCCGACTGCATATATCGTCTCCATCAGACAACGATACCAAAATGTCAGCGAACATCCTAAAAATCGCCATAGCTGTCACTCTTCTCAAAGAGTGCCATCTGCTCTTGATTAATCCACTGTGTTGTTAGGTCAAGATTCCAGATGGCTTCCAAGTTCGGGGTGTGGCGATAGTAGGGATACCACTTCATGATGGAGTCAGCGGGACGACGCGCCTGCAATCGATAGTGAATCAGCTCAGTATAGTTCGGGTCAATTTCTATCGCGACGCAGTTGCGCCCTAACTGCTCTGCCACAACGGCGGTCGTACCCGTGCCTGCGAAGGGGTCTAAGACCCAATCGCCGGGGTTCGTAGAGGAAAGCAGGATGCGCAGAAGCAGGGCAGTGGGTGCCTGCTGTTTATGAATTCGTTCGCCCATGCGGTTGCGGAGCGCTTCATCGCCCGCAAAGTAGCCCGAAGTCAGCTCCCTTATGTCATCCCAGCAGTCGGTCAGGTAAACGCCATTCTCACGCGGGAGCCTATGGTACGGTGCTGGAGGCAAGTCTATGCGCAGACGGTGAAACACGCGGGGAGTCGCTCCCTTCGTAGCGAAAGCGATAATCTGATACTGTTTACCAAATCGCTTCTGACCAGGCACGGCTGAGGTCTTCTTCATCCAGATAATCAGGTTCTGGAGTATCCAGCCCGTTTCCCGCAGAGTACGCAGGACATACTCCGTGTTCTTCTCTCGCTGCATAAAGTAGATTGCCCCACCCGCTATGGTACACCGATGAATAGACGCGCAGACCTCCCGCATCCAGTTCCAGTAAGCTTCAGCAGGCATCGCATCGTCAAAGTAGTTATAGTCCTTCCCTTGATTAAATGGTGGGTCTAAGAAGGTCAAGCTGAACTCTGCTCCTTCCTGCTCCAGCTCTTGAAGATGTGTGAGGCAATCACCCAGCAAAGTGCGCACCATCACAGGTGATTATACCCCTCGCTTGGGTATCCTACTTGGCGAGATGACGATGGAACCCAACCACATCTACCTGATGGACTGCCGAGAGGGCATGCAAGCCATCCCGTCGGAAACGGTAGACCTCATCGTCACCGACCCACCGTTCGCTATCGGGTTTCGTGCCAAGCGGAGCAACTATAACCGCACCGCCGAACGCGTGTTGGAAGGCTATAACGAAATTCCCCAAGAGGCATACTACGATTTCACCCTGTCATGGCTCCAAGAAGCCTACCGCATCCTGAAGCCATCGGGCAGTCTGTATGTCTTTTCCGGGTGGAACAATCTTAGGGACATTCTAAACGCCATAGACGCCGTCGGCTTTGAGGTCGTCAATCATATCATCTGGAAGTATCAGTTTGGGGTCTTCACACGCCGACGCTATGTCTCCTCGCACTACCACTGTTTGTATGTGTGCAAGGATGACCGTTTGCGCGCCTTCTATCCTGACAGCCGCTATCCTGCCGACGCCCGCGATGAGCACGGAGGGAGCCTCCGCTACAAAGATATGGAGGATGTCTGGACTATCCCCCGCGAGTACTGGAACGGCGATGTCAAAACACCCACCAAACTGCCCTATGCCCTTGTGGAGAAGATACTCCAGTACTCTTCAAAGGAGGGTGATTTGGTGTTAGACCCGTTTCTCGGCTCGGGGCAGGTGGCGGTAGTAGCCAAAGCGATGGGACGACGCTATCTGGGCTTCGAGATTGTGCCTGAATACTACCAGTTCGCTCTGCGACGCTTGGAGGAAGGCGTCTATCGCATCCCATCAGATGAGGTTTCAGAAGAGAGTTTGCGTGTGATGTAGTTTGGAGATTACCCCCTTAGGTTCAGACATACTTGCTGGCACACAGCATAGCTGTTGTTTAAGCTCAGTATAGCGAGACAGATGGTGAAGATCGTTCTACCCCCACTCTCTTGTTCCCCGAAGTTTTTAGACCGCCTTGAGGAAGGACACCTCTGGATGGTTTAGAGAAGCGACACTGTCTGAGAGACACTATACAGTCGTGCACCTAAAGTCCGCTCGGGCTTTTTGAAACTGGCAGGAATCTCAATCTGGAGAAAGGTAATTAAGCTGCGGAGGCTGAAGGTGTTTGCTTTGGGAAGTTCTGAGTTCGGTCAGTGGGTCAAGTGGTTGAGGAGCGCGTACTCCATACCTGTTCAAGATGCTGAGGATATAGTCGCCGAGACTGCCCTCTATCTTCTGCGCCGATACCTTCGTCTGTATCCTGAAGCAACCGAAGAGGCGCTCGAGTATCACCTCGCTACCTATCCTGCCAGCGCTTTTCGGAACTGCCTGCACCAACGTGTACTGAACTTCAAACGCCATCAGGCACGCGAGCGGCTCGGGTGGGCGCGCTTGGTAGAGTCTTTTACAGCCCATCAAGAAGACGAACTGATGACCGCACTTACTAAGGTGGAGATCGAATATCTACTCGCTTCGTTCCCTCCGTATGCACGGGGGATTGCTCAGAAGTTTGTAGAGGGCTACTCGTGGGGTGAGATAGCTCAGTTGGAGGAGTTATCGGTGGGTGCTGTCAAGATGCGTTTCTATCGTGGCATTGAGTGGGTGCGGACGCAGTTGGAACTTCGCTGTGACGATTCGTGTTGTTCTGGTGTTAATTATATCGGTATTGCAGATACGGTCTCCAATACCGAACATTTCACTGAGGAGGTTAGTAATGAAACAGTCTTACACGCTTGTGAGTACAGCAGCGTTGTTGATAGCGAATGCGTGGATGTTTCCTCACGCCCTCGCGACAATCGAAGAAATGCGGGGGGGGGGGGGAGCAAGTACC
>JBDNDR010000359.1:0-2695 GCA_046718995.1 Fimbriimonadales bacterium | reverse complement strand
CTGGTCCAGAGCAGCATCGACTATATCGGAAACGGGGCTGGGGGTGAGGTGAAAAACAGAGATGCTTCGCTGACGCTCAGCATGACGAAGGGGGAAGCATGATGGGAGTGGGGGCGCTCCGCCTGACGGGAACGGCTCCCCTCTTTGCCTGCGGAGAAGGGCTGGGGGTGAGGTTGGATAACCCCCTCCGTAAGGTTCCCCCTATAGCAGGGGGAACCAAGTCTTGCCCCCTTCTCTGCTTGTGGAGAGAGGGGCTGGGGGTGAGGTCAGAGCCTCTTAGATGACCGTGCGGCGCGAATCGTCAGTGCGGGTGCTGGGACGGATGGGCTTGACGCTCGCCACATACTCTGGCTCGTAGTCGATCAGCTTCAGCCAATCTTCCATCACATCGGACTTGGGGAAGATTTCGTTCTCGCTGTACTCGCGCTCGATCGCCAGGCGCAAGTCCTCAGGACGCAAGCCATGCTCTACATTCGGCTCGTTGATGGCACGGCGAATCGCATACTCTTTCGCCCGGTCGACGACCGACTTAATCAGCGCGCCGCTCACCAAGTCGCGCCAGTGCAGGGTCTCAATACCGCCGTTGCGCATGAACACCTGAAGGAACTCGGTGTCAGGCGCCTTCCGCCAGAGGTACTGCACTGCCTGCTCAATCAGGCATTCGCGGGCTTCGGTCGGGGTGTCGTACTCGCCAGCGAACGCAGGGTCTAACGGGAGATTCTCGTGGATGTAGATGGAGAAAATCTCGCGCGCCGCGTCGCGGTCGGGACGGCGTACCTTCACCTTGCGGTCAATACGCCCGGGACGCAGGATTGCGGGGTCGATGTAGTCAGGGCGGTTAGAAGTCAGCATGACGACCACATTTTCCAGCGCGACCAGCCCGTCCATCTCGGCGCAGAACTGGGGCACCACCGTGTTGGAGATGTTGAGCCACCGTCCAGAGCTGCGGGTGCGAAGGATCGATTCGGCTTCATCGATGAAGATGAACACGAGGTAGCCCTCCCGCGCCTTTTCGCGGGCAATCGCGAAAATCTCGCGCACCATCCGCTCGGTCTCACCCAGCCACATGTTCAGGATTTTGGGACCGCTGATGTACATAAAGTACTCTTTGACGGGTTTGCCGACCTGTTCGGAGTATTGGCGGGTGAGGTTATAGGCGGTCGCCTTGCCGATGAGGGTCTTACCACAGCCGGGCGGTCCGTAGAGCAGGATACCCTTGAGCGGTTGCTTGTCGAACTTGCGGAAGATTTCGGGGTGGAGCAGGGGCAGTTCGATGGTTTCGCGGATGAGCTGGATGGCTTCCTCTTGCCCGCCGATTTGGCTCCACTCCAACGGAGGCACCTCTTCAAAGTAGTAGTCGCGCACTTCTTGGTGGGGGATATGCTCGATGGCGACTTTGTAGTTGGGTTCCAGGCGCACTTCGTCGCCGGGCTTGATGAGCGACTCGCGCAGGTCGGTACTGCGGAACACGATGCGGGCGCTCATGCCTTGGGCGTCCATACTGACCCGTAGGCGATCTCCCTCCAGCACCTCCTGCACCTTGACGATAGGTCCTGCAGGGTGATAGCCTAAGTCGCCAATCACAGCGAACGCCTCGTTCACTTTCACGCGGGTGCCGACCTTGAAGTCGGGGTTCTCCAGCTTGGGGTCGATATTCGCATAGTACTCGCTGTCGCCCATAGCGACCATCGCCACGCCTTCGTCGGGCGAGTCGAGGAACACCCCGATGCGGTTAGCGGGCGCCGTGAGCTTTTGGTATGCCTCTTCGTATTGCTGGAGCGCTTCCATCGCCTCCTGCATCTGGCGTTCGTCTACTTCCAGCTGGTGTTGGAGCAGGGCGAGCAGTTGGCGCAGTTGATAGTTGTCGCGGGGAGCAATCCGCATAATCTCGTTGAGGATACCCAGAGCGCGTATCTGGGTCTCTGGGAGTTCAAATTCGTCGTCGTACCGTCTTGCCATAGAGAGAGGACCTCCTCACCTTCTATACGGGAATTATACACGATAAGTTTCGGCTATGGGTTCTCATTTGACCCTTGTGCTACTTCGCGAAAATATTGGCGTAGCATCGGCTCGAAGTCCCAGTATTCGCGCCGCACGCGCTCCACAAACTGGAAGCGTTGCTCCTCGTCTCGGCTCAGAAGCACCTGACCCGCCGTAGCGTGGAACTGAAACCCCAGCGGCGCACCGTTGAGCAGATGCACATCCACAGGCAGTCCCACCGCATCACTGAGACGAACCGACTGGTCTATGATATAGTCCATCGGGTGAACGGTCTGCAGAAGGGAGTCCTTGACATAGAGCGCCACATCCACATCGTGGAACGGGAACTCCAGAAGGAACGAGCCGTGAAGGTAGGCGAACACGATTTCGGGATACTGAGCCAGCGCGCGTTCCAATCGCTCGACGACCTCCGCTCGCTCCGTCTCACTGAGCGTGTAGCGCTTTTCTTCCATCGCTTATCCGAGTATACCCCCCAGTAAGGCAGGGTAATGCGCAGGCTCCAACGCAACCCGAACGAGAGGGATCAGTGACTGCCTCAGGAGTATGCCCACAGCAGGAGCGTCAAGAGTCCGTTGTTGTAGGCATGCATCAGGATACAGGGTAGGAGCGAGCGGGTGTAGGCGTAAGTGAGTGCCATAATCATCCCAAAAATGGTGAGGGCGATAATCCCACCCAGAAACTGAGGGTGGATTAC
>JBDNDR010000358.1:0-2696 GCA_046718995.1 Fimbriimonadales bacterium | reverse complement strand
GACCGCCTCACGAATGGCGTGACTGGTGATGTTTTCGGAAGCGATGAGTTCCAAATTCTGCTCTTGGCGTTCAGTTTCGCGTTGGATGAGGGCGTAAACTTCGGGGTCTACCTCTTGCAGGCTGGCAGTCCGCTGTCGTCGCACGAAGTCCAGGTAATCTACCACACTCATAGCCGTCTCCTATGCAGGATTATACCCAGCGGTATTTGCCCAACCGTCCGAGGTAGCCCCTTAGCAGTTTGTTCAGCATCCGCTACCGAAGTTGAACAGCACAATCAACAGGTCGGCATCGTCTACGCTTTGGTCGCAGTTGATGTCTACGCGTCCTAAGTTCGTTCCAGTGCTTCCAAAAGCAAACAACACTGCCAACAGGTCGGCATCGTCTACGCATCCGTTCTCGTCCACATCACCGTTGTGTGCGGTACACTCGACATAGGTGTCCAACAGGAACGCTTCCTCATTTCCAGTGCTGGCGTTGTAGCCTCTGCCTGCGATGAAGCGCCCATCAGCTGATACGGCATAAGCCCCTGAAAAGTAGGAGCCATCCGTAAGCAAGCCTGCATAGAGCGTATTGAGTTCTTGTTTACCTCTGTCAGGTGTCCAGACATAGGCGTTGCTATCTCCGCCCACAACTACCGTTCCGTCAGCCGATACGGCATAGGCGGCTCCAAATCCAAGGGAACGGGCGCCGTCTCCAGCAGTCCATATAAAACCATTAGAACCATGCGAACCCACAATTGTGGTGCCGTCGGCAGAGACAGCCAACGCCTGCATATCCCCTGAACCAAGCACGCTGAGGTCGAGAATCTGCATTCCCGTGTCCTCGGTCCAACGGAAGGCTCGGTCGCCCCAGCTGGCTGACCGCGTCCAGCCGACAATCACTGTTCCATTAGAAGAGACCCCTGTTGCCACCTCCACGCTTCCTCCTAAAGTGCCCAGAGTCTGTACGCTACTGTTGAGCCATCTGACCGCACGCCTTTGATTGCTGGGCGGAGGTGCCGACCAGCCGACAACAACATTCCCCTCAGGTGAAATCGCCAGCGCCGCTGTATCTAAACTATTATTGATACTGGGAAGATACATAAGCCCCCCAGCCTCAGTCCAGATAAACGCATAGGAGGTGAAAGATGCCTCTTGCCCCACAATCTTCGTGCCGTCAGGGGTGACAGCCCAAGCACGGGAGTTCTCAGGGTAAAGCAGGGGCATCATCCCCGAAGACCCAGTCCAGCGAAAGGCGGTATATGTCTCAGCACTGGTGTTATATGACCAGCCGACAACGGTAGAGCCGTCCAGAGATACGCCGCGTGCTTCACTCGTGCCCCAACGACCATAACCTGGAGGTTCGTAAATTCCGAGCCAGGTGAGTGTTTGAGCGTGGACAGAAACCGCGAATAACAACGATGTAAACAAACCTACAGCGTAGGCTCTAAGATTATAGGGCTTAGGCATAATCGTTCCTCCAGCATGGTTGTAATAGAAATCCTATGGCTGGAGACAGCAACTTTTGTGCCATAAGGTACTGGTTTACGAGGAACCTCCAGCGTTTCTGTCTAACTAACTGTCCGGGCGGATTGTTTCCACGAACTCGGCGATTGTGCGCGCCTGCGCTGCGGAAACACTGAGCCGCCTGAGCTGTTGTATATCGTGTATTTCTGTCAAGCGTTGGTGAACTTCCTCAGGCACATTACCGAAGCGCGCTTGGAGAATGGCGAGAATCGTCTCACGAGCACCTGCCTCTACCCCTTGCTGAATACCCTGCTGGATACCCTGTTTGACTCCCTCTTGAAAACCTTTTTCACGCCCTTCTTCTAAGCCCTGCTTGAGCGCGCGTTCCACAGCGAGTCGCTCCTGTGGGGCAATCCACTTGCGTCGGCGGCGTCGCTTAATCTCTTCAATCACCGCTTCTACTTCACGCTCCAAATCGTAGGGCAGGCTCATCAGATAATCCACCACCTTATAAAGATATCGTATCTGTTGCGAATTATACCCCCGCTCCAACATGCCCCGTAGCAATCGTTTCTTTTCCTCCGCCAAGAGTGTCGGATTGCCACGATACCGAAGCGAAGCCAAATGAGCCCGTATGAAAAGGGCTATCGGATGCTCGGACTCAAGGCGTGTGGGGTCAAGTTTCAGGAGCTTCACCGTCTGAAACTCAAAACGCACTACAGTACCTCCTAAGCGGTACTCATAGTAGGTCGGATGCCAGTTGGGGTTAGGGTCTGCCAGAATCGCAAGGCTCATCACGGGCAGCCGATAACGCTCGCGCAGATGGTAAAAGTAGACGAACATACGCTCGGCAAACTGGGGGTCTTGACTCACCTGAATCTCGGTGTGCAAGATAATCAACGCCGGTTGACCGTCCTTGAGGGCGACCTGAGCGACCAAATCAGGACGCCTCATCCCGCGCGAGACCTCAGGAAGCAACTTGGGCATCTCCACATTCAGAAAGACGGGCTTGGTGCTCCAATCGATCATCGCCTCCACATCGGGAAACAGAAACGCCATGCAGTCTGGGAAGAGAGTCTGAACGACCTCCTTCCAGACTGCATCATAATCGACCACTTGGATAGGGCTGCTGGCGGACGAGCGATCCATAGCGCCAGTCGTTCGACATCAGAGGGGCTTTTCCTGTTGCCCTACCACACAGCGCTCACCAGAGGCTTCTCACGACTGGGCGCCTCACCAAAGAGTTCAAT
>JBDNDR010000357.1:0-2698 GCA_046718995.1 Fimbriimonadales bacterium | reverse complement strand
GCAGAACCCAGCGCCCTGGTTGGTCATGTAGATGCTGAAGGGAAATGCCTCGTCGTAGTCTTGCAGATACTGAAGCATGCCGAGGGTAATCTGCTTGACATTGTTCACGCAGAAGGTCTGGCGCGCTTTCTCGCGCGCTTGAGCGAACACAGGGAACAGAATCGCCGCCAAAATGGCGATAATCGCTATAACGACCAAGAGCTCAATCAGCGTAAAGCCTCGTCGCTTCATCATTTGGGTCTCCTCCACCTAAGAGTGATAGTGGGACTATGCCCGCCTTGCATTATACATTCTCTTTGAGCCGATTCCTGCTTAATTCCCTGAAATCAGGCGCAAATTGGGGCGCTGGTTCTTGACAAGGGGGTGGGGTTGGGTATAATGAGGAGTGCTTGCAGGGCGTCTGACGTCCTGCTACCACCACCCAGAAATAGGGGGGAGGCGAGACGGGCGCTATGTCGCGGTCCAACTCGGTGGGCGAATACGCTGCGGTTCGTTTACCGTTTTGGATCATCGCCATAGGCGCTTCAGCCCTCAGGGGCACCCGCGTCTGGTAACCGAAACCGACCGCGCAAAAACCCACATCGCCTCCGAGTTCGATGTAGCTTGTGCTACCTCGCACTCGGCTGTAGCTACGGGCTACAGGACAACTTCTCGTCAGGAGGACACTATGATGAACCGGGTTGGGATGCTGGGGCACCGACCGGCGCGGTCGCCTCTGGGTGTCTTCGCATGGGTTCAGTCGCTGGCGCGTAACGCCCGCAACTGGATACTCCGTGCGTTTGCCCCCTCGCGCGCGCAGGCGGTTATTCACCCCCTTCAGAATAAATTCGAGTTTGAGATTGCGCCGAACAACCTGCGCCAAAATGATGCGCGCTCGCTGGGAACCCACCTGTTGGTGGAACTCTATGGCTGCAACCCAAGCACGTTGGAGCGGGTCGCATTCGTGGAAAATGCACTCGTGCAAGCGGCGCACCACTCTAACGCACATATCGTCAGCCACTTCTTCCACGAGTTTGAGCCGTATGGCGTGTCGGGCGTCGTGGTGATCGAAGAATCCCACTACACCATCCACACATGGCCCGAAAAACGCTACGCGGCGATCGACCTGTTCTTCTGCTCCGAAACGGTCGACGCCGAACGCGCCCTGCAAATCCTGCGCGAGGCGTTCCAGCCTGAGCATGTGGATGTGATGCTCATCCGGCGCGGCGTTCACGACCGTTCGCCGAGTTGACTCACTCAACTGCCCCACCCACGGGCACTGGAGAACAAAACGCGGTGGCAAACGAGACCGACACCCGAGTCGAGCAGGGCTACGCGGTATCGGCGCTCCTCACTTCCGAGGAGGGTTCTGTCGGTCTCGTCGCCCCGCAAAAACTCTACTTTGAAGACGGGCTAACCCTCGCTTCGGGCGTCCACCTCGCCCCTATCGAGGTCGCTTTCGAAACCTACGGCACGCTCAGCCCCACCGGCGACAATGTCGTCCTGGTGTGCCACGCACTCTCGGGCGGTTCCCACGCCGCAGGCAAACACCGCCCTGACGACCGCAAGCCCGGCTGGTGGGACCTCTATATCGGTCCCAATAAAGCCTTAGATACTGAGCGATTCTTTGTGGTCTGTGTCAATGTGCTGGCAAGCCCCTACGGCACCACTTCCCCGATGTCGCTCAACCCCGCCACTGGGGAACCCTACCGTTTAGACTTCCCTGCCATCTGTGTCGCAGATTGGGTGGAGCTGGAGCGCAAGGTGTTGGAGCATCTGGGCATCCGACACCTGCATGCCGTTGTGGGCGGTTCCACAGGGGGCATGCGCGCCTTCGAATGGGCAGTGCGCTACCCCGATTGGATGGACAAGGTGGTGGTCATCGCTGCGCCGGCACGCTCCAGCCCGATGGTCATCGCGCTCAACCACATCCAGCGTCAAGCGATTCGGATGGGCTTGGAGTACGGTGGCGAGGAGGGTGCCCAGCGCGGGTTGGCTCTCGCACGGATGTTGGCACATATCTCCTACCTCTCGGAAGACGCTCTCTGGCAAAAGTTCGCCCGAGAACCCCATACCGACGCCGAGTACTGGCAGGTGCTCTACCAAGTGGAAAGCTATCTGGAATACAAAGCCAGCACCTTCCTCCAGCGGTTTGAACCCTACTGCTATCTCTACATCACCCGTGCGATGGACACCTTCGATCTGGGAGCGACCTACGGCGAAGGGAGCTTGGAGCGCGCACTGGCACGGGTTCAAGCGCCGATGCTGTTCATCAGTTTCACCTCCGACTGGCTGTTCCCGCCCGCAGGTCAGGAGGAAGCGGTTCAAATCCTACGCCAGTTAGGAAAATCCGCCACCCACGAGGTCATCCACTCGCCGTGGGGACACGACTCGTTCTTGGTGGAGCGCGTGAAATCCCAGCTGAAGCCCTTACTCAAAGCGTTTATAGAGGGATAGCGGGGCTGGTTTGTACCTGACTCCGATTCCTCACCCTGAGCCTGTCCCTATTCCTCACCCTGAGCCTGTCCCTATACGCCACCCTGTGCCTCCCTCTTCGTCACCCTGAGTCCCCTCTTCGTCACCCTGTGCCTCCCTCTTCGTCACCCTGAGCGAACGCGAAGGGTCTCAGAGAGGCTTCACTGCGTTCAGCATGACGCAAGGGTGGAGCGCGCAACAAACTCCCTATACGCCACCCTGAGCCTCCCTCTTCGTCACCCTG
>JBDNDR010000356.1:0-2715 GCA_046718995.1 Fimbriimonadales bacterium | reverse complement strand
TGGCGCGTTTGAAGGTGCGCGAGGCACGGGAGGCGATATTGGCGCGGTTTGCGGAGCGGATGGCAAAGCGTGGTCAAGGCGAGTTTCGCAAGATGGTGGAGAAGGTGGTGGCGCGCTTGGAGCGATAGCTCAACACTCACATGGAGACCAACCTCCAATCATTTCACTTGGAACGGGGCATATGGGTATGCGTATGTGCCCTTCACGGGCTTGTACCATGTCGGCGCACGGGAATATGACCCCCGCACGGCACGGTGGCTGCAAAGAGACCCGATAGACGCGGCTTCAGGCGACCCGAACCTGTATCGGTATGCAGGGAATGATCCGATCAACGCGGCGGATCCCTATGGATTGAGTTGGGATTGGGCGCAATACTTCACCGATGTGGGGAATGTGTTCGTGGGCTACGGACAGGCGATTTGGGGGACACTCACCAGCCCCTACACCATTGGGGCTTACTATTGGGAAAACGGGGTGAGCTGGGAGACCACCCGGTCGTTGGTCAGTGGAATGTGGCAAAGTTTTTGCGCTGATTGGTCGGCAGCGTGGAATGGAGATAGTCAAGCCTTCGGTCGAGCCTTTGGTGGGGTGTTGATTACGGTTGGTACCGCAGCAGCCCCGTTTGCCAAAGGGGGTACGGCTGCGGGTGCAGGCAGTGGAGTGTTGCGTGCCTCGGGTCAGACCGTTGAGTTGAGTAACCCGGCGCACCTCCCGATGTATTCTTCGGGAGTAAGCGTAAGACTTGGTAGTGCTGGACCGGGTGCGTCTGGTATTCCGCCACTGAACCTACCTGCCACAATCGGCGGGAGGTATTATACTGGACATGCGCTGGATGATATGCAGGCGCGTGGTATCACACCATCGGTTGTTGAGCATACCATTCGGTGTGGCCAACGATATCGCTCGGGATCAGAGTATGTTTACAATGATAAAGTCAACAACGTTACCGTGGTGACGAATAAACGAGGTGATGCCATCTCGGTAAGGCGAGGGCAGCCTTCTGCCAGGGGGCGTGGAGGATGATGAGTAACGAGCTGTGGCAGCGCGCGGAAGATATTGCGCACGACCTAAGAATGCTCTACACCCTACTGACTGTCGTCCGTTGTTATATGGGACGAACGCCCGCCTATCCTGTCTCGGGTGATCTCCTTGACATCATCACCACCTTGGACGCTATTGCCGAATTCGCACGAACGCTTTCCAGCGAACAGCGCAACAGGTTCCAAGCTTTTGCTTTTGATATAGAAATCCCCTTCGCTTTAGCACGGGAAGCGCGACGCGAGTTTACGCCTCAAGAACGCCATCAGGTTAGCGAAGTGATGCAGACCTTGCGGGCTGAGCTGGAGAAACTTGTAAGCCAACTGGAAAGGGAGGAAGCTCTGGTCTGGGAGCAGATTGCCAAAAACACTGGGTTATAACCTGAAAGATAAAAAATTCTCAGTGGGGGCTACCATGAGTCCAAAGTTGGAAATGCTAATAGAGTTGCTTAGAGAAGCGTTCGCGGATTCCAATAAACGCGCCGAAAGGATAAAAAGGTTTCAACAGCTCGTGTGGGAGACCAAGGACGACGAGATAGCGCTGGGTGAGCAATGGATATGGGATATTCTTGACGAACTTGCAGTTGACCTGGATTACTATGAACCAAATGAAGAGTGGCGTAGAGAAAGTCCTTCATTTTTAGGCGAAGAGGAGACTTGTCAACTCATTCTGGAAGCTATCGCGAAAATCGAATCTACAGATAGCGAACGCGGTTAGATTTCCTCGTTTGAGTCCTCCTGCAGTGAGTGGATCCGTTATTGTATACTCATCACGCGGCGCAACACGGTCTTGGATAAACGACTGCAAGACCTCATCCGACAGGGTAAAATCATTCACCAACCCATCTTGTAATCAGGAGGGACGAACCATGGGCTCACAAAACGATGCACCCCTTGAGGATTTTCTGGAACTCGGACAGAACAGAAGTTTTGCCCTGCAGGAGTTTGACCGTATCAATCGGGTGTTGGAGCGGTTCCCCGTGGTGCAAGAGATTGTGTTGCACGAGTCGGCGCAACGCGCTCGCCTTCAGTTAGACCCGCCTTCTCCTATAGACGCCCTTATCAACACGCGCCTTTCCTATCCTGAGGTCATTCCCACCCTAGTTGCGCTCCTCCCTCAGGTTCAGCATCCTCGGGTGAAAGAGGCGATTGTGCGGGCTTTGACGGTCAAGGAGGCACAGGGGATTGCCAACTCGGTGTTGATAGAACAGCTCAAGCAGGTGCCGTGGAGCGCAGAACTGGCGCAGGAGTACCAAAGCCTTTCAGAGACCAGCGT
Source organism: Fimbriimonadales bacterium (assembly GCA_046718995.1). Classification (GTDB taxonomy): domain Bacteria; phylum Armatimonadota; class Fimbriimonadia; order Fimbriimonadales; family GBS-DC; genus CAKZQI01. The sequence goes on along the minus strand of JBDNDR010000356.1, from coordinate 402 downwards.
TGATCTGGGCTTTTTTTGCGAACTGCCCGTGGAGATGCAGCGTCGCCTCCGCACGCTGGCTCCGTGGGAGAGTTTGCTTTACTCTTTTGGGAACGCGCTTGAGTATCTGGCGCAGCGGGAGGACCTGCCCCACCTGTTGGAGATTGTGAGCGACCCACGCTACGGCTCGGCTCGTATTCAGATTATTCCTGCTGTGGTTCGCTTTCGTCCTGAAGGGCTGCGCGAGTTGTTGCTGGAGTTGCTGCAGGATTTTGACGTTAGTGTAGCGTTAGAGGCGGCGCGTGGGTTGGCGCGTTTGAAGGTGCGCGAGGCACGGGAGGCGATATTGGCGCGGTTTGCGGAGCGGATGGCAAAGCGTGGTCAAGGCGAGTTTCGCAAGATGGTGGAGAAGGTGGTGGCGCG
>JBDNDR010000355.1:0-2719 GCA_046718995.1 Fimbriimonadales bacterium | reverse complement strand
GAAGCCGCCAATGAGCATCTCTGCAGGCGGAGCGTGTCCCATCATAAGCCAGTCCTGTAGGGTCTCTTGTCTGTGATGCGAAACCGTCAGGTAAAATTGCCTCATCGGTAGAGAAAGCAAAGCCCACCACACGCTATTAAACAGAAAGAGGCGTGTCGGCATTGCCAAAATGCTTTCTACCCTGACTGGTGTCGAGTGGGTGCAAGACATTACCGCTGGTGAGCCGATGAAAACATTAGACGAAATCCGCGAAATCCTACGGGCACACAACGAGGAGATAGATGAACAGTATGGCGTGACCGTAGTAGGGATATTTGGGTCTTATGTGAGCGGTCAGCCACGCACCGACAGCGATTTAGACCTGCTGGTGGATATTGTGCGCCCCATCAGCCTGCTGGAATTGGTCGGTGCGGAGCTGTACCTGAGCGAAAAACTGGGCATGAAAGTAGACCTTGTACCCAAACGCAGTCTGCGTGAGGAACTAAGAGAGAGTATCCTCAAGGAGGCTGTTGCCCCATGAGTCGGAATGTAGTGCTGTATCTGCAGGACATTCTGGAGAATATGGAGGATGCTATGTCATTTATTGAAGGCATGTCAATTGAAAAGTTTACTTCCGACAAGAAAACACTCAATGCCGTGTTGCGCTCTATTGAGGTCATCGGTGAAGCGGCGAAAAATGTACCTGAAGCAATTCGTCAACGCTACCCCGCTATACCGTGGAAAGAGATGGCAGGCATGCGCGATAAACTGATTCACTCCTATTTCGGCGTGGATGTGGAAACAGTCTGGCTGGTAGTCACTGAGCGCATTCCTGCACTGCAACCCCTCATAACACAGGTTGTAGCCGAACTGGAGGAGGAAAGGTAGGTAGCCTATACCTTCAAGAGTCAGCGAAGTTCACATAGCCTATTATGAAGGACTTTCTTCGTGGGCGCCACCACCGAATCACCCCCCTTCACAGACACAAAATCGGGGTATAATTAGAAGTGGCGAAGTCGCCTGCTTGGTCTTTTCTGGACGGTTTTTTTCAGCGTTGAACCTCCCGCGCGCGAAGCGTGTCATTGGCTCCAGCAGTTCCTTGCGGTAGAGCCGTTTCAGGTATGGCTCATCGGGGCGCCCCCTGAGAACGCTCAACGAGTACCGAAGGGCAAGCAGTGGGCAAAGCAATCCCAATCCTTTGGAGGCATACTATGCACAGAGCTTTTTGGACACTAATCTGCGCGTCGGGAACGACGCTATTGGGCTTTTCGCAAGAGCCGTCGGCGGTGAACCCCGCCAACACGGCTTGGCTGCTGTTATCGTCAGCGTTAGTGATGTTGATGGTTCCGGGGCTTGCCATCTTCTACGGCGGGATGGTGCGCTCCAAGAATGTGCTGAGTACCCTGATGCACAGCATCGTCGCCCTCGCTTTGGTCTCGCTGGTCTGGGTGGTCATCGGCTACTCGCTGTCGTTCGGCACCGACCGAGGCGGCTTCATCGGCGGGCTGGACTGGCTGTTCCTGCGAGGGGTCGGCACCGCGCCTAACCCCGACTATGTGCCCGATGTACCCCACCTGGCGTTTATGGCGTTCCAGCTGATGTTCGCCGTGTTGACCCCTGCGCTGATTAGCGGCGCCTTCGCCGAACGGATGAACTTCTCGGCGTTCGTGGTGTTTATTGTGCTTTGGAGCCTTGCCGTCTACTGCCCACTCGCCCACTGGGTCTGGGGTGTCGGTGGTTGGCTCCGCGAGATGGGCGTGCTGGACTTCGCAGGCGGGACAGTGGTTCACATCAACAGCGGGTTCGCCGGCTTAGCCGCCGCGCTCCTACTCGGTCGGCGTAACGGGTTCCCCCACGAGCCAATCCTTCCCAATAACATCGCCCTGAGCGTGTTGGGGGCGGGACTGCTCTGGTTCGGATGGTTCGGCTTCAACGCAGGCAGTGCGCTGGCATCGGGCGAGTTGGCAGCCGTAGCGTTCGCCAACACACACATCGCCGCTGCGACCGCCGTGCTGGGTTGGGGACTGGTGGAGTTCCTGCGAGTGCGCAAAGTCACCGCGCTCGGCGCCGTTTCGGGCAGTATCGCAGGACTGGTCGCCATCACGCCGGCTGCAGGGTTCGTTCAGCCTGCCTCTGCCATCCTCATCGGGCTGACCGCAGGTGCCCTCTGCTACGGCGCGGTGAACCTCAAGACGCGACTGGGCTACGACGACTCGCTGGATGTGTTCGGCATTCACGGCGTGGCAGGACTGATTGGCGCCTTGCTGACCGGCGTGTTCGCCACTACCGTCGTGAACCCCGCAGGCGCGAACGGTCTCCTCTATGGCGGGGTAGACCTGTTCCTAAAGCAAGCACTCGGTGCTGGCGTCTCGGCGCTCTATGCGTTCGTGGTCAGCGCGGGCATCCTATGGCTCATCGATAAGTTCATCGGCTTGCGCGTCCACGAAGAGGTGGAACACACTGGCTTAGACCTCATCCTGCACGGCGAGAAAAGCTACAACTTCTGAACGGGTTCGGGAGGGCGCACTCAAAAGGTGTCCCTCCCACCCCTGAACGCCCCTCACTGACTCAGCAGGATTCCTACCCTTTGAATCGTATCCACTTTCTACTATGACGAATGGACGCTTTGGTTGGGTGTTTCGGTGGGATGGCGCCAGCGAAGGTGTCGCCGATGTGCGGAAAGTGGTGGGAATGGAACCGATTCCCCAAAACGCCTATGTAGAGGCACGCACCGATGGGC
>JBDNDR010000354.1:0-2721 GCA_046718995.1 Fimbriimonadales bacterium | reverse complement strand
CATTCGGGTTCATCGGTTAGCCGTGGCCGAGGTCCCCCGTTCGGGCAAGCCGGAGGAGCTACTGCGTGCCTACGGGATTGATGCCGAGGCGATTGTCAACGCAGTGCGCACACTATCGGCGATGGTAGGATGAGCGCAGTCTACGAGAACCTGACGACGCTGATTGAGACCTTTGGGGCGCGCCCTGCGACCTCTGAAGCGGAAGCTCGCCTGCGCGACTATCTCGCCCGACGCCTGCAAGAGCGGGGGCTAAAGGTGTTTGACCAGCCCTTCCGCACCGTCCCTTCATTCACGGCGGCGTGGCTGGTGGTGTCGCTGATGTATGTGCTGTCGGGGGTTGGGGCTTGGTTTGCCAGCGGCGCGTGGGCAATTTTACTGGCGTTGCTCAGTCCTCTGGCGATGGCTCTCTACTGGGGGCTGGTGAGTGGGAAGTGGGATGTGATGCGCCTGTTCCCCCAGCGCGAGTCGGCGAACCTGATCGCGATTGCCCCAGCGCGCCAAGCGGTCAAGCGTCGTGTGGTGCTGATGGCGCATATTGATAGCACGCGCGCTACCCTCCTGTGGCATCCGAATACCGTCAAGAACTTCGGCAAGAGCTTCATTTTGCAGACGCTCATTCTTGGCTTGCACACGCTCGGCGCGCTTGGGGTGATGGCGGATGCGCTTACGGGTCTATCGATGGGCTGGGCGAAGTGGCTGATGGTGCAGGGCACGCTCGTCTCGCTATGGGGGCTGTTTGTCCTCATCCATCGCGAGGTGGTTTTAGATTGGGTTCAAGGCGCGAACGATAACGGCTCTGGCACGGCAGTTGTGCTGACACTGATGGAGCGCCTGAGCGAGAACCCACTGGACGAGACCGAAGTATGGGGCGTCTTCACAGGGGCAGAGGAGGTTGGTACACCTGCGGGTGCTTTTGCGTTTGAGCGCGAGTACGGTTGGCAACTGCATGATGCCGAGTTCGTGATTGTAGACCATGTAGGTTTGGGTGAGCCGCGCTACCTACTGGCGGAGGCGATGCTCCCGCGACAGAAGGCTCATCCCGACATGGTGCGCCGCTTTGAAGACTTGGCACGCCACCATTCCGAGTGGCGACTGGCTCCCAGCGAAGTGCCGTGCGGCGCTTATACCGATGCCTTGCCGTTTTTGATAGGACGCTATCAGGCGATTGCCCTCTGGTGCGAGCAGGAGCCGGGAGTGCCTCCCAACTGGCACTGGCGGACGGACACGCTGGAGAATGTAAGCCCTCAGGCTCTGGAGCGCGTAGGGCACTTGCTTGAGGTCTATCTGAGGGATAAGCCAGTTCACTCAGCCATGCCTGAAACCCATCATCAGGCGTGATGACAAAAACCCCGCCCCCGCTTTTGGAAGGGGACGGGGCAATCGGTGAGGTCTAACTTTCTGAAGCTTAGGTGTTCGGTGTGCCACCGGGGATGCCCGACAGGTCGCATGGGAGGGTGTAGGTATCCACTTCGCCACTGCCCGAGGGCGAGCGTCCCGGAATCTTGCCGTCGCGCTTGTACCACTTGGCGTGCCCATCCGCAAAGTTGATGTTCATGCCGTCTTTGTGGCGCGGGTCACCGGGGAAGTTATCCCAGCCGAACGGACCTGCGGGGCGGGGACAGCGCGGGTCGATGACCGGGTCAGTGGGTAGTTTGTAGACCGAGTCATAGAACATCGTCGTATTGACTGGCTCTTGGAGCGCTGCCAACGGCACGACGGGGTCATCGGCGAACAGCCCGGGCGGCAGTGCGGGGTCTTGGAACAGCGCGAAGTTCAGGGCGTAGGAAGCGTATCGGAACTGACCGCTCGTGCGCAAGCCCAATCGTCCCAGAATCAACTGCCAGTCCAGCCCAGGACGGTTGGAGGGGCAGATGAGGATGTCGGTGTTCTTCATATACGGCATAATCGCCTCAAACACGGTGAACACACGGTTGTTGGAACCGGGCTGGAGGATGGCGCTGTCCAGGCTATAGGCGCTCTGGGGGAAGAGCTCGTCGTAGTCCTGCACATAGCTGAGGGTCGCCATAGCGAACTGGCGCAGGTTGCTTAGACAGCTGGTTTGGCGCGCACTCTCGCGTGCCTGAGCAAACACAGGGAACAGAATCGCCGCCAAAATCGCAATGATAGCGATGACGACCAGCAACTCAATCAAGGTGAATCCCTTCTTTCGGTTCATGGCTCCAAAGTCTACCAATCGGTTGGTTAAGGAGGTGTTAAGTCCCAGCGAAAAAGGGCAGGGACGCGGGTTTTTCGGGCATTGAATCTTTCGCGTGCAATGGTGCCTCTAATCTTCTCGGAGGCGAAAGCGTATGATACTGGTAGGCTTAGGTGGAGGCGTTCGTGATGGTGCTTTGGCTGTGTTGGGAGCGATGTTGGGTTCGCTTGCCTTCATCTTCGCCTATCCTGCTTTAGAGCCGGTTCTCATCAAACCGATGGACTTCGGTAAGGTGACCCTGCACGAGGTCTTAGGCTTACCTCATCTCATGGTTGCACTGGTGATAGCGAGTCTCTTGATGGGACTGGTGTTCTGGTTGAACCGGTTGGACGCTCAACGAGGCACCTGACCTTCCTATACTTCTATCTCCACCTCCGACAGCCCCAGGGCGTGTGTGTCCCCGACACGCTTTGGGGCTTTTTTGCAGGAAACTCTATCGGGAGGGGGAACTTGCGATGTGGCATAATTAAGAGGGATGACTGGAATGTTTGCGTTGAACTTCTATA
>JBDNDR010000353.1:0-2722 GCA_046718995.1 Fimbriimonadales bacterium | reverse complement strand
CACCCCGTTATGCTGAGCGAAGCGAAGCATCTGAGACCCTTCGCCTGCGGCTCAGGGTGACGAAAGGGGGGATGGCTCAGGGTGACGAAAGGGGGATGGCTCAGGGTGACGAAAGGCGGATGGCTCAGGGTGACTTAGAGGGTTGCTCAAAATAGCGGTGGTCGGTGTGCTGGGCGTGAGATGCGAGGGCTGTTCAGCCCTCAGGGGTGGCAACCCCCTTCCACTGCTGGGCTTGTACCAGGAAGCGCACCGTTTCGACGATAGGCTCCGGGGTCAGATTCGCCACCGGGTTTTGGATGAGATAGAGCTGAGGCTCAGTAGCGGCGTGTTCCACCACATAGAGCCAGTAGTCCTCGCCGAAGCGTTGCGCCATCAGCCACTCGTTGTGGGTCAGCACAATCGCACCCGTAGTAGCGCGCGCTTTGACCTCGATATAGCGCTCAGTGCCGTTGGGTTCGGTGGAGCGGATGTCGTAGCCGCGGTTCTCCTGAGACACATCCACTGGTTCCGCCCCGCGACGGCGTTCGTACTCCATCGCCACCTGCATACCGACGGCTTCAATCTCCGCATCGGAGACCATCGGGTGCTCTTCTATCTGCATGGGCTGGGGCACGACTCGCACGACCGTGATGATTTCCGGAGGCGCCAGCGCCAGGGAGGTCTCGCGCAGAATCTGCTGCTCCAGTTGAGCCTTGCGCCGTTGGTAGTCCTCCAGTTGGCGCTCTACGCGCTGAATCTCCGCCTCTGGGATCTGACCTCCCCGAGCGCGACGATCGGTATACTCCATCACTCGGTTTTCGTACTCCACGATGCGCTGTTTGAGCGACTGAAGCCCGTACTTGCGCTTGATTTCCGCTTCATGCTGGCGCTGTTGGGACAGTTCTTGCCGATACGACTCAAGCAAGTGGGTCACGACCGAGTCGACCTCCCGGTTCTCGTGGGGCAGTGGTGCGACTTCCTGCTGGGCTGGCAGGGGGATGAGGTCCCACAGCACGGAGCTCTGGATTGGGCAGAGGGTGCCCTCGCTTGCCGATTGGTAGAGGGAGAACATTTGGCTCCCGACGACTTGATCATCGCCGTCGCGCACCTCGCCCACCACGAACCAGAGCCAGCCGTCGAGCTTGCCTTCCGGGTCGGCGAAGGATGCGCCCCGCTTCAGGGCTTCCTGAGCGCGCTTTTGCACCTGTTCGAGAATCGTTTCCAGCAGGGGGTGCCCCAGCCCGACGAACTCGGCACCGGTTCGGCGCGCCTGCTCCTTAACAAAGGTGAACTGTTTGTATTCCCTCTGCACCTCGCCGTAGCGACGCTTGAACTCGTAACTCACTTGGCGCAGCTCCACAGGCACGGAGCGGATACGCCAAAGCCCACCGTCGCGCCGTTCGAGCGGGACACCCAGCAGTTCGCACGCTTTCTCGAAAAAGGCTTCCACATATTCGGGCGTGAGCCGGCTCTCGCGGGCGCGCTGGTGCTCTCCGAGTACCCCGCGCAGGTCGATGTGGCGGGAGGCTAACGCCTCGAGGGTCGCTTCGCGGGCGCGTTGGATGGCTTGCTCGTCGGGCACCGCCTCGATCTCGGCGAGGATGTCCTCCAAGCTGCGCCGTCGCGCAATCGCGTCCACAATCAGGTCGCGCAGGTTCTTGGTGGTCACCTCGCCAATCACATCGAACACGCGGTCGGAGCCCATCGCCGACGCCATGCGCTCCAGCTTCACGAAGAGCGCATGCAACACACTGCCCTCGCGGGTGTCCGCCGCAACCAGATTGTAGATGTGCACCTCCTTCTGCTGACCGTAGCGGTGGATGCGCCCCATCCGCTGTTCCAAACGGTTCGGATTCCAAGGGATGTCGTAGTTGACCATGATGGAACAGAACTGGAGGTTAATCCCCTCGCCGCCCGCTTCGGTGGAGACCATAATCTGGGCGCTTTGGCGAAACTCATGCTCGGTACGAATGCGTTCCTCTAAGTTCTGTCCACCGTGCAGAGCGACCACACTGTAGCCCCAACTGCGCAGTTTGTCCACCAGATAGTCGAGCGTATCGCGCGACTCGGTGAAGATGAGCAGTTTCTCACCCGTTTGGCGTAGGGACTCGTCTTCCAGCACGCGCCGGAGCTCCTTGAGCTTGGTTTCGACTTCTTGTTTCTCGGCTTGGGTGGCGAGACGGATGAGCTCGTCGAGCGTGCGGATTTCCTCCTTCAGCTCCTCTTGGGTCTCGGCGGCGGTGAGCCGTTCGACGAGCTGTTCCTCTTGACGGAGTCGCTCCTCTTCGGGTGCATCTTCCAGTGCCTCCTCATCGAGGGTTTCCGACTGCGCCAGCCACTGCCCCATCCTGAGCAGTTCCTCGAGACGCTTTCTGCGTCGTTCCAGCGACCGTCGTACCGCTCGCACGCTCGATGCCATCCGCCGTTGCAGAATCAGCAAGGCGAAGGCGACATTGCGCTTGTCGGTAGCGAGGGCGCGATTGTACTGCTGTTCCACATAGTTGGTGACGCCGTTGTAGAGTTGTTTCTCATCCTCGCTGAGGATATAGGCGCGGGTAATAACACGGCGGGGCGGGAAGAGCGGTCGCCCCTGAAAATCGCGCAAGTCCTCCTTCAGCCGACGCAGAAAGAGGGGATTATCCCCCTGATTGATGGAGGCGCGTAGGAGCTTCTCATCGGCGAACATGTCGGGCTGTAATAGGTTCAGCAATAGGCGGAAGTTCTCTGAGTCGCCTCGGTGCGG